>CAKRVQ010000109.1 GCA_934408795.1 uncultured Eubacteriales bacterium | reverse complement strand
CAGAGGCTCGTTTGAATATGAGTTTGTAAGATACGAAGAGGCTCCCGATTTTGTTGCAAAAGATGTTATTGCAAAATCGGATAAAACGGTGTAAACTGTATATACGATGAAGAGTGTCGGGTGCCCGAACGGGCACCCGACAATGTAAATTTCCGCTATGGTATACGAAAGGAAAACCGAATGGCATATTTATCCGATATTGAAATAGCTCAGTCTCATAAACCCGAAAACATCGGGGTAATAGCCCGGCGCGCAGGCATCGACGAAAAGTATCTTGAACCGTACGGAAAGTATAAGGCAAAGATAGACCTGTCATTGCTTAAAGACAGACCCGACCGTCGCGCAAAACTGGTACTCGTGACCGCTATAACTCCGACACCCGCAGGCGAGGGTAAAACGACCACCTCGGTCGGACTTGCAGATGTCCTCCGATATATAGGTAAAAACGCCAACGCGGCATTGAGAGAACCGTCTCTCGGACCTGTCTTCGGTATTAAAGGAGGCGCCGCAGGCGGCGGATATGCTCAGGTCGTTCCCATGGAGGATATAAACCTTCATTTCACGGGCGATTTCCATGCAATAGGCGCCGCAAATAACCTCCTTGCCGCAATGCTCGATAACCATATTCATCAGGGAAATGCACTCGGCATAGACCCGAGGAGAATAGTCTGGAAACGCTGCGTTGATATGAACGACCGGCAGCTGAGACATATTGTCGACGGACTCGGCGGTAAGACCGACGGCGTGCCCCGTGAGGACGGCTATGATATAACCGTGGCAAGCGAGGTTATGGCAGTCTTTTGCCTTTCGTCGTCTGTTTCCGACCTAAAAAAGCGTCTCGGCAGAATGATCGTGGCATATACCTATGACGGTAAAGCGGTCACCTGCGATGATATCAAGGCTTCGGGCGCCATGACAGCGCTGCTGAAAGATGCCCTGAAACCAAACCTTGTGCAGACCCTTGAGGGCACTCCCGTGTTTGTTCACGGCGGACCTTTCGCCAATATAGCGCACGGTTGTAACTCGGTACTTGCTACCGAGGCGGCATTGCGTACTGCCGATTATACCGTTACCGAGGCGGGCTTCGGAGCCGATCTCGGCGCTGAAAAGTTCTTTGATATAAAGTGCCGCGCAGCTCATCTTGAACCTGCTGCAGTTGTCGTTGTGGCAACGGTAAGAGCGCTTAAGATGCACGGCGGTCTGCCGAAAAACAAATTGTCCGATGAGGATATTGAAGCGCTCGGCAGGGGAATCCCCAACCTTTTGCGCCATGTTTCCAATATAAAGAATGTATATAATTTGCCCTGCGTTGTTGCGATCAATCGCTTTCCTACCGATACCGATCGTGAGATTGACTTTATTACCGATGAGTGTAAAAAACTCGGGGTGAACACGGTGCTGTCGACCGTCTGGGCAGACGGCGGCAAAGGCGGACAGGACCTTGCACGTGAAGTCGTCAGACTTTGCGACTCCGAGCATCGGCATCTGTCTTTCTGTTACGACGATGATACATCTCTTATCGAAAAACTCAATGCGGTCGTAAAAAGAGTATACGGAGGAGACGGCGTTGTATTGACATCGGCGGCGGAAAAGCAGTATAAAACGATAAAAGAGCTCGGCTTCGACTCACTTCCCGTTTGTATTGCAAAGACACAATACAGTTTTTCAGATGATCCGTCACTGCTCGGCGCTCCCGAGAACTTCACGGTCACCGTCAGAGGTTTGCGTGTCTCTGCGGGAGCCGGGTTCATCGTTGCACTGACGGGAGATATTATGACTATGCCCGGTCTGCCGAAGGTCCCTGCCGCCGAGAATATCGATGTTGACGAAAACGGAAGAATAATCGGTCTGTTTTAAGAACGGTCGGCTTCTCCGCGATCTCGGAAAAACGAAAAAAGAGTATAAGTAAACGACCTTCCGTAAGGAAGGTCGTTTTTTGTAAAATAAACAAATATTTGCGTTTATGCTTTGACAAGGGCTTTCGCCGTTACCTTGTAGGATGTGACGCCGAGAATCGTTTCGCCGTCAATCTGTAAGGCAGTCGGTCTGTCAAACTCAACATTGATCTCGTGACCGGTCAGCACCTCAACCATCTCTTTGTGCTTGATGTGCTCACCCTTAAATATGCTCGGGAACACTATGAGGGTCTTAAGCTTTCCGGAACCGTAAAGAACCATTGTCGAAACAGTACCGTCTTCGGAATGTCTGTCCTGATTCGGCGTAGGCATCATTCCGCCGCCGTAGAATCTTCCGTTCATCGTAGGAGCCAGCCAAACCTTTTTGTACTCGTGCTTCACACCGTCAACAGTAACAACGGCGTTTGTCGGGTGATAATGGAAAAGCAATCCTTTTATTGCAATGGATGTATAGTTGACGGGCTTTTTGGATGTCTCGCGAAGCTTGTCACCGACCTCGCAGCAGTATCCGTCAATACCGTACCCGATACCGTTTATAAATTTGTAATCCTTGCCGTTTACGGTCACTGTGGGGAGATCCTTTATGTATTCATTAAGACTCGTCGGAGCATCGCCTTTGGCTTTGCCGAGGTCATGAGCAAAATCGTTTCCGCTTCCCGCCGCAAAATAAAGAATATCGTTCGGAATATCAATGCCGTCCGTGTCGTTTACAAAGCGGTTGATGGTACCGTCGCCGCCCGCGATAACGATACGAGTATCCTTGTCCGTCTCGCTGAAAAACGATTTATAATCGTTGATAGCGGTCATATCCGTAAAGATTATCTCACCGCTTAATATGCCTTTGAGCTTTTCCGCCTCCGCTTTACCTGTGTTGCTCCCTGCGTTGGGATTAAACAATACATTATATTTTTCCATCTGATCCACTCAATTCTATGTTTTTTGTTTAATTTTTTTCGCGTTTGAGCGCGAGCGCTGGACACTATAGTGAAGAATTTGTTGCACATAATTCGGCAAAATATGACTTACTGGTATATAATAATATAGTACAAAAGGTTTTGTCAATAGTTATTCTCATTCTTTTCGTTGACATTATTATGCATTTAATCCGTTGCTGCGGCAAATAATAAACATATTATTTTTCTGTGGCGGCGGTGATAAAGATAGAGGGAGATAAACAATATAAAAAAATGACCGAGACACCGGTCGCAAAACTTCTTCTGATGTTGTCCTTACCTGCGGTTGCGGCAATGGCGGCATCGTCCCTTTATAATATGACCGACACATTTTTTGTCCGCAAACTCGGCGCGGCAGCCTCGGGCGGTATAGGAATGACATTTCCGATCACCGCGTTTATCCAGGCTGTAGGCTTTACCGTCGGCACGGGGGCGGGGAGTAGGATATCGCTGCTGCTGGGGGAGAAAAAGAACAGGGAAGCGGATACCGCAGCATTGTCGGGACTGGTATGGTCGGCAGCATTCGGCATCATTATTACGATACTCGGTGCGGTGTTCAGATACCCTTTGATGACATTGTTCGGCGCAAAAGAGGAACTGCTTAAAAACGCCGCTGACTACTCACTTTACATCTTTATTTCGGCTCCCGTGATGACAGTCTCGTTTCTCCTTAATAACCTTTTGAGGGCGGAGGGAAGAACGGGCTTGTCAATGATAGGAATGCTTGTCGGCGGGGCGGTGAATATTGCGCTCGATCCTCTGCTTATCTTTTCGTGCGGCCTCGGAGTAAAAGGCGCGGCAATATCAACACTTATAGGTCAAACATCGGGACTTGTACTTCTCGCCATACCGTTTCTTCTCCGAAAGACCGTCCTGAAATTGAAATTGCGATCGTGCCTTGCCGCTCTGTCCGAAGGCGTTATCAAAGATATAGTGAGATCGGGACTGCCGTCCTTGTTCAGACAGGGACTTGCAGCAGTCGCATCAGCGGTCCTTAATAAGATAATATCACCGTACGGCGATAATGCTGTCAGCGGTATCTCGATATCCTCTAAACTGTTTCTGCTCCTGTTCTCGGTGATACTCGGAATAGGACAGGCATATCAGCCGATAGCGGGATATAACTATTCATCCGACAAACACATAAGAGTAAAAAAAGCAACGACGGCAGCAGTCATATTCTCACAGGTGTGCGCGTCAGTCTTGGCACTTGCGGGCTACCTGTTTGCAAGATCCGCGGTAGGCATCTTCATAAGCGGAAACGATGAAGTGGTCGAAATAGGCACAAAGGCATTCAGATATGCCTGTATAGGACTGATATTCACACCCGTCCCAGTGATAGTGAATATGCTTTATCAGGCAGTGGGGAGACCGTGCCTTTCCGCATTCACTGCATCTCTCAGACAGGGCATACTGTTTATACCGCTGATACTGATCCTGCCCTCGTTACGGGGGTTTACGGGTGCGGTCGCGGCACAACCCGCGGCAGATGTGCTGAACTTTTTTATCGCATTGCCCTTTTTGATATCATTTATCCGCAAACTTAATACAAAAAAGCCCGATCGATGAGGCTGCGGATGCAGTGGATGAGGCGGATAATGATAATGCACGAGAGCAAAACCGAGGTCAAGGTAAAAAAGCTGCCGATCGCCGCAAAACGGAGCGATTTGTTCGCCCCGTGAAGGTTGGATGTATAGGCGAACAATAACAAACCCGAACCAGCCTAAAATGGTGTATTTTCGGCGTATTTTCACTTGTCGTCTTTATAAGGCGGGAAGCCTTATTGCATCCTCTGCATAAAAATCCGCACAAAAAGTCCACTCATTTTAGGTCGCAGATTTTTTCGATAACGTTATTTTGCAGTGCGAGGCATAAAACGCAGTTAATCCTTTCGGATTAACGAGGATTTTAACGCGGCAATGCGGAAAATCCGCAGCGAAAAAACTGATTCGGATT
>CAKRVQ010000108.1 GCA_934408795.1 uncultured Eubacteriales bacterium | reverse complement strand
GATATTATCTTCTTTGCCTCATCGGGTCCTTCTTCTTCGTTAACGACGGTCTCTTTGCCTTCGAGGTTCTTATACACCGAGAAGAAATGCCTTATCTCACTGCATATATGCCCGGGCAGCTCCGAGATGCTCTTGTATTCGTTGTAGGTCGGATCGTTGAAGGGTATCGCAATTATCTTTTCGTCCATTTTACCGCCGTCGAGCATTTTTATAACGCCTATCGGGTAGCATCGCACAAGACTGAGCGGATGTATGGTCTCGCTGCAAAGAACAAGCACATCCAGCGGGTCGCCGTCATCCGCATAGGTGCGCGGGATCAGTCCGTAGTTGGCGGGGTAGTGGGTAGAGGTATAAAGGATACGGTCGAGAATTATATGCCCCGTCTCTTTATCGAGCTCGTATTTGTTCTTGGAGCCTTTTTCGATCTCGATCACCGCAATGAAGTCATCGGGGTGTACTCTTGTGGGGCTGATGTCGTGCCAGATGTTGGACATTTCGTTCTTTCCTTTCTTTCTTGTGCTTTTTATGCGCAGTGCGCTGTTGCGTAAAACGATCACGCGGCGGAATCGGATGGATTTGCAGGCGCCGCCGCGCCGTAAGGCGCGTCAAACGGCACACGGGATCCTGATATATTCAAAAAGCATCACCCGATCGGGAGAGCTTTCGGGGCTTAAATTTGCGGCAGATCGGTTTGCCGTTTTGCGACCCCTTCGGGGTCGCGCGGCGCCTGCCTTTGATCGGTTTGCCGCCGGGGAGGATCTTGCAAAGTTGCTCGGATAATTGTCTTTCTCCGCGGTAAGACTCAGAAGAACCATTCGTAGAGCACGCCGTACATTTCCCTTACGCAGTATGTCGGGAGCAACCACCATTCGGTCCTCCCCGAGCGGGTGCCTATCGTGTCAAAGCCTGCCTGTTCGGCTTCCTTTACGGCGCGGTATTGATGAAAATCATTTGTGATTATTACAACATTGCGGTCGAGCCCGTTTTCCTCGATCAGCTCTTTCGAAAACAAAATGTTTTCGCGGGTCGATACCGAGCGATCTTCTTTAAGGAGCCTGCCTTCCGATATTCCGTTGTTGCGGAGCCAGCGATACATACATTCCGCCTCGCTGATGTCCTCGCCCTCGCCCATACCGCCCGAGAGAATGCAATCGGCGTCGGGATTTTCGTCAAGGTATTCCTTTGCCGCCTCAAGCCGCCTTACGAGCATAAGACTCGGCTTTTCGCCGTAGACCCTGCATCCGAGCACAACGGCAGTGGAATTTTCGGGGCATTCGATCCTTACCGCCGAGATCATACAAACGGATGCGGCGACTGCCGCCGCTGCGATCAGGACTGCGACTGCCGCCGCCGTGCAAAGAGCAGCCTTGCCGATGACGCTTTTCCAAATTCGACAGGCGGCACGGTTTACCCTTTTAAAAAGAAGCGCATATGCGGTCAGAAGTCCGAATACGACGGTCCCCGTGATATTCCCGAGATTGACCGAGAGAAGCGGGGCGGGCAGGACGAACCACAACAGTCCCGTGATGCCGACCGCAAGCAGAAGTATCCTGATTATTTTTGTGCCTGTTTGTTTCATTATTCACTGTCCTTAAGATGAATGTTCCGTTGATCCTGCGCGGCGCCGTAAATAACGGCAAGGTCCTTTGCGCGTGAGGAAAGCTTTTCACGCAATACGGCAGGAAAAAGAAGCTCAGCCGAATCGGAGCAGGAGAGAAGCCAGCTTATCAGACCCTCGCTCACCAGCGCTTCGGTGCTTATGATAAAATGGGAATCTCCGTCCGCGCGCGGTGAGATATTGCTTCCGAAACGGTCGATTATCTGCTCAAGCGCCGAGTTCCTGCAGCGGAGGGTTATCGTCTGACGCTCGCCGCCGAACATATTAAAGGCACGGGCGGTGTAGTCGGCAACATCAAAGGCGGTCTTGTAGCCGCTCACCTCGGTAAAGCTTCTTGAAGGTTCGTCGGTCGCGATGACCTTTACTATCCTGTCGACCCTCAGATGCATAAGGTTGTCGTATTTCTCATTGTTGCATATCAGATAATAATGATCGTCCGCCCAGGTGAGAGCATAGGGACTTACCCGAAAGTCCTTTACCGATCTCCTGACGGCGCCGTCTTCAAAAACGCGGCGCACATATTCGATCACGATCTTTCTGCCTTCAAAGAGCGAACGCTGCAGCTCGTCGATTATCAGATAGGTCTGCTCGTTGCTGCTCTTAATGCGGCGGTCTATAAATATCCTTCGGTTGTTTGCCTTTGCCGCGGGGACGCTTATAAGCTTCTGAAGCTTTTCTATAAGCTGAGCGGTCTTTTTCGCGGATATGAAGTCCGCAGCCGATACCGCATCGGTCAGCAACCCGATCTCGGGCGCTTCAAAGTCCCTGTAAGCGAGAAAAAAGCCTTTCGGCTCAGACCTTGAACATACGATATCGTACCCGTAATCCGTAAGGACGCCTATGTCACGGTAGATCGACTTCCTTTCGCAGACGATCCCCCTCACGGCGAGAGCACTTACTATCTCGTCGGCGGTTATCGGATGCGCTTCATCGGTGTATTCCTTTAACAGATCGATAATGTATAAAAGCTTGAGCTTTTGATTCGGATTACCTGCCGTTTTTCACGCCTCCTTTTTAGGAATGTCGGACGGCATTCGGGAGCCGAGTGCCATGTGTCGTACGTTGAGCGCCATGCACAGTGTGCCGTATGTCGGGTGCCCTGCGCCGAGTGTCGTATGCCGTACGTCGTAAACTTGTGTTGTATGCGGTCGCCGCAGATCAAAGCCCCTTCACGGCATCAAGAAATTCTTCATACGAATACAGAGCGTTTATTGCTTCAAGCAGTGCGCCCTGTGAGAGCGAAGAGGGCAGACCGAGCTTTTTCTTTAACAGGCCGCGCTTTAATGCGGAGTCCGTATGCCCCGAAAGTCCTGCGTTGTACATATCCAGACGGGTGACCGCCCTTGTACCGCGCTCCGACGCGCTTCCCCTCGGCAGATCACCCGCTCTCGGACCGTCCGCAGCCGCGTCATTTGCTGCCGAGTCATATGTCGCCGCAGTGCCTGCATCGATCGTTATTCCGGCTCTGCGGAATGCCTCAAGTATCACATTATCGGGAGTGCCCTCAACCCCGACAAGCCCCTCCTTTGACGGAGTGCTTTTTCGGGGCTCTTTTCCGAAGATCGGCGGCAGGTACACATTGATGATATCGGCGGTCGGCAGGATCGCCTTTATCCGATTCCTTATCACGGTGCCGGCGGCATCACTGTCTGTCAGCACCGCTATGCCTTTGCGTTCGGCAAGCCGTTTGATGTATTCCGCCTTTTCGGTGTTTTTGAATATACCGAATCCTTCGGTCGTTATTATTTCGGTGTCAAATATATTGGAAAGCCTTATTTTATCGTACTTTCCCTCAACGATTATCGGAATATCAAGCTTTATGCGACGCTTCATCTTGCCCCCTCAATAATGAACGCAAGTGTCGTCACGAGCATTTCAAGTTCGATCTTCTCGTCGCAGCCCGTCTGTTTTAAGTTGCGATCGCAAACGCCGAGCGCCTCAAGACAGTCGCAGAGCGCCGCCGCCGACAGGCGGGAAGAGTCCCTCGCGGCGTTGCGAAGTCTGAATTTGAGATTCTCTCCGTATCCGAAATCCGCACAATGGTTTTCCGGTATCTCTCCTGCCGCACGCAGGATCTTTGCACGGTACATATCAATAAATGATGAAGACAACACCGAGAGTATGAAAACGGCGGGTGTCTTTTTGTAAAGCAGCTCGCCGAGCAGGGTGTAGACCCCATTCATATCGAGCATAATGAGCTTGCGGGACAGATCGTAGATCGAGACTTCTATGTTCCGCGTGCAGATTTTATCGATCGTTTCCCGCGTGATATTTTGACCGTAGGCGTATGAGCAGAGCTTTTGGAGCTCGTTGAGCAGGGTCGAAAGGTCGTCGCCGCATATTTCGACCATATATGCCGCCACCGGGGGCATAAGCATGCACCCCCTGCGGGAAGCACCCTCGCTCAGCATTTTGCCGAGTTCCGCACCCCTGCGCCGCAAAAACGAAACAGACTCTCCGCCCGCCGACTGTACCGCTTTTACAAGCTTGCGGAATCTTTCGGGCGGACGCTTGAGATCTATCTCGACCGTTTCAAACATAAAGACAAGCAAATTCCCCTCGGGGAGGTCGGATATCAGACCCAAAAGTGCCTTGAAGTCGCTTTCCGACATTGAAGAAACGGGGCAGTCGCGCCACACGACCACGCGTTTTTCAGCCATAAAAGGAACCGACAGAGCGGAGGAGACGACCTCGGAGACCGCCTGCTCGCCGTCGAACTTATTAAGATTAAACGGGTCGTCCGTCACTCCCGCAGCTCCGAAAACAAGGTTGAGAGCCGCTCTTGCGGTGTAACTTTCTTCGCCGTAAAAAACATAAGCGGGACGAAGTTTTTTTGATTTCAGTTCTGCACGGAGCTCCGATTCGGTCACCGTTTTTCCTCCTTTTTTGAGTGGGTGGTGTAAAATGACGATTTTGCGGGCTCCTACCAAGGCAAAGGCAGATAGCGTGAGGCGATGTGAACTGCAGCTGCGCACATCGCGGCAAAGCCGAACCCGACCGAAAGCTTTTTAAGTGTTATGCGCCTGCCCGCGATATAAACATAGATCATAAATCCCGCAGCGGCGACTGCTATCAGCACCGAGGCGAGTGAATCGTATTTTTCATAACTGAAGGGCAGTCTTGAGATCAGGATCGCAATTCCTCTTATGTAATTTAGCAACAGGTCACAGACACTGTACAATGCCGATGCGATAATACCGCCGAAAACAAGGTCGAAAAGTATGCAGAACATTCCGAAAACTATGGCGGTGGTTGTCGCAAATGATATCGCAATATTCGCAAGTATCGAGACATTGGAGACC
>CAKRVQ010000107.1 GCA_934408795.1 uncultured Eubacteriales bacterium | reverse complement strand
GCATCTTTCTCACCGCGATAGGATATTTTTTCTCGGAGACATTTCTTTTTTTAATGAATGTTCCGGACGACATACTCCCTCTCGCGACAAAATATATGGAAATATACTTTGTCGGTGCGCCCGCCTCGATCATCTATAATTTCTGCACTGCGGTCCTGCGTGCCTACGGGGATACCAAGCGTCCGCTGATCTTTCTTGTGATCTCGGGGCTTGTCAATGTCATATTGAATCTGTTCTTCGTTATCGTCACTGGAATGGATGTGGACGGCGTCGCATGGGCGACGGTGATATCGCAGTATCTGTCCGCCGTTCTTGTGCTCATTGTGCTTATAAGATCGAAGGACTATTGCAGGCTTGATCCCAAAAAGCTCAGATTCTATAAAGACTCCGCCGCCAAGATAATCCGCATCGGGCTTCCCGCGGGCATATACGGTTCGATGTTCAGCATTTCGAATGTTATAATACAGAGTGCGGTCAACTCATTCGGTTCCTCGGTGATAGTATCGGGAATATCCGCATCATCCAGCATAGAAGGCTTTGTTTATACGGGGATGAATTCGGTATCGGTCGCAACAACGAGCTTTGTCAGTCAAAACACCGGTTCCGGAAAATTCGACCGCGTGAAGCAGGTGTTTTTCCAATCAATAGCGCTTGTTACGGTCATCTACGCGGTTATGGCTGCGGTCGCGTTGGTGTTCAGGTATCCGATATTTTCGATATACCTCCCGAATGATCCCGACGCGGTCGCCTTCGGAATAAACCGTCTCATTATAATCTGCTCAACATACTTTCTCTGCGGCTATATGGATGTTGCGACGGGTTGTATAAGAGGAATGGGGTATTCGACCGTCACAACGATAATTTCTGTTGTCGGCACCTGTATTCTGAGGCTTGTATGGATATTTATGATATTTAACCCCGTAAAGGCATCTTTGGACATAAACAGCGCCCTCAGACTGCTTTATGCCGTTTACCCGATCTCGTGGGCAGTCACCCTGACGGGACTTCTCATATGCTTTGTGATAGTACTGAAAAGGGTTCGCAAAAGGTTCTCGGAGCAGAGCTTGACCGATTAAACAAAAGAGCCGACCGCATCAAGCAGTCAGCTCTTAAAGTTTTTTCTTATGTGCTCTGTCGTGCCGTATCGAAAGTGACGATCATACAGACAAAGTGTCCGACCGGTCGCCCGATCAATCGATATCCTCTATAACCTTTTCGGGTTTCGTATCAAGAACCTTGGGATTCTTGAAAAGGGTCCTCATATACTTCCAGGCGGAAGCAAAGTAATAGCCGTCGCAAATGCGTTCATCCATGACAAAGCGCACATCAAGCATCGGGACCCTCAATACAGTGCCGTCATCAAGAAGCTTATTGACATATTTTTTCTTGCCGAACGAGATAAACACCGGCACATTTCCGAAATTGTAAAGATGATGATAGATCGCAGGTATACCGAGCGAGCCCATTGAGGTTATGAACATGGATGCGTGGAACGGGCTTAAGTCGGTCAATTTACGGGGCAGCCAGCCGAAGTAGTCAAGGAAATTCAAGAATCCTATTGCAAAACGGAATATCAATCTCGGCATATGGGCGAGGAATTTTGCGGTTTTGTCAAAATCGCCGCCCGGCGACTCGCGGTAGTCCTTTATCGTCTTTTCAAATGCCTCGTAGACATCGTAAGCGGTCGCATCTCTCGGGAGCACGACCTTAATGACAGTATCGGGAGACTCGATGGTCATATCCTTTTTTATTGTAAGGGCGATCTCAACATAATCTCTCGAAAACACCCTTTGTCCCGAAACAAATCGGTTAACGGCGGGACGCTGGGAGATCGCGCGAATGTATGCGGCTATTATGACATACATTATCGAAAACCCCGCAAGGCCTTCCTTCTTTTTTTCATTGACATATTTTTGAATGACGGTAGCATCGATGGTGTCGCTCATCATATTGAGTGAATCATTACGGGTCTTCATTATAAACGGTACCACCGTCGCCATCGGATTCAGGGTGCGGACCCGTCTTCCGTCTTTCCTGTCACCGAAGCGTCTGCGCTTTTTATTCATTGTGTTTCAACCCCACTTCTCATTTAAGGATATCACATATTGCGGAATAAAACAAGGTTTTTTTCAACCTCCGTCGTCCGCGCGGGAATGAAAGTGACAGTGAAAGTCCTGCTATTCTGCAGTTTGCCGTTTTTGCGGAAGACCCTTCGGAATGCTTTTATTATTACAGAGTCCGGGCACGGCAAAAACTTCGGAAATACATTTGCCGTAAAATGACAAATATTGACAAATAGCGATAGGTGCGGTATAATTATTGATGTGTCCGCGCTAAGGCAATAAAGCCTGCCTTAGCACGGTAAAATGCAGTATATTTGCACCGAAAAGTGACTGGGCCGCTCGTTCATATTAACGGCAGCTTCGTTCTCACCGGGGGCACGGCGACATTCCGTCTTCCCCCGCCGCGTGCAATAAAAAGGAGAAAAACAAAATGAAGAACAACCTCAGAAAACTGCTTGCTTCGGCAGCTGCTCTTGTCGTGATCTCGCTCGTGCTTCTTTCGGGATGCGGAGATAAGAAGACCTCAGATGCATCGTCGAAAGCTCCCGCTTCCTCATCGTCACAGACACAAAGCGTTATCGGAACAGGTGCTAAAGATGTCACCATCGTCGTAAAGATCAACGACGAAGAGAAGACCTTTGCGTGCAAGACCGATGTAGAATTCCTCGGCGATCTCTTGAGAGAGGCCAAGCTCGCCGAAGGCGATGATACCGAATACGGCATGATGATAACCGCCGTTAACGGCGTTAAGGCCGATGCCGAAAAGCATGAGTATTGGGCTATATATGTAAACGGCGAGTACGGACAGTACGGCGCCGACTCGCAGCCCATCGCTGCCGGCGATGTGTTCACTCTTGCGCTTGAGACCTATTGATGCGTTTGAGGTCTGCCGATCCCTCGGTCGCCGATAAGCGGGAACAACGGATCCCGCGGTAAAGGGTTCGTATCCTTTGCCCTATTGACATTAACACAGTAAAACGGACACTCATTTGCCGCCGAACGGCTGCAGAAAGGTGTCCGTTTTCTTGTTCTTTTTTCTCTGTGTTTTCTTCTTACGATCGTTGTTTTATCTCGATCGGCAAAAAGAAAACAGAGACAGTCCCCTAAAGCGGGGCGGACGGCGTTATTGCGTGTCTATAAGGACTCTGCCGCGACCGCATTCGTAAACTTTCGGGCGGCATACTCCGTCTCGTCGCCTTGTTGTTATTCTCCTTTGTACTTTCTTCTCGTGGCGATGCCGCCCCTTATGTGCCTTTCGCTCTTGTTTTTCGCAAGCACCTTGCTGACCTTGCCGTAAAGCGACGGATCATACTTTTTCAGCCTCTCGGTAACATCCTTATGTACGGTCGATTTGGAGATATGAAATTCCTTTGCCGCCATTCGCACGGTGGCGTTATTGTTGATTATATATGAGCCGAGTTCGGCGGCCCGTTCTTCAACGATTCCTTTCATCAGTCTCATCTCCTAAACAGTGTTCATATAAAATATATGAAATCGGGATGAGATTTATGAGCAAAAGGCAATTCACGAAAAGTCCCGACATTCGGCAAGCGAAGGTCGGGATCGGTGGGTGTTTCTGCGAGGTGCGGCGGAAGATCGTGATCAAAGAGCGGTGGGTTCGGGCAACGAGCCTACCGAAGGCGGCGCCGCGCGTCCTCCCACTACCGGCACGGGCGCAAAACGGGAAGGGCACAAGGTCTTTCGGGAAGCGGAAAGCGCATTGTCGGCTTCCCGTTTTTCTGCGTGCCGCACGGTGTATTCCCCGCCCTTCCCGTTTGACGCACTTCGTGCGTCGCGGCGCCGCCTTCGGTCGGGTCGTTGTTCGCACCCCATCAAAAAAGAAAAGAGCGAAAGTTTAGAAAAGTGATGCTGACGGACGGCAAAACGCGGACCCCCGTCAGTTTGGTCCGACGGGAGTCCGAATTCTGTTTTTATTTTATATTTTGCCGTCGGCGTAAAGCCGATCATCATTCATCTGTGTTCTTATCCGACTTGTCCGGATCGGCGGCAGGGGCGTTGTTGTTTTCCGAAGGTTTTGATGCAGCGGTATCGGTCTGCGACGGAGCACCGTTCGATGTTGTTCGATCGGCGTCGTCGGCACCCGTATCTGTGCCCGTATCTGCCTTAGCATCGGCATTTATATCGGTCTCAGATGCGTCGACTGCGGCGGTGTCGGACTTCTGTGTATTGTTCTCGGCAGGATCGCCCACCGTGATAATTGAGCCCGTTTCTATCGCGGTTGTGCCCTCCGATATACTGTATTTCACATCGCCGAAGGCAGGTTCAAGTTTTACGGTGACGGTCTCGGTCGTTTTAACGGTGACGGCAAAGCTGCCTTTTCCGATATCTGCGGTATAATAGGCAGTTCCCGACTTCTCGCCGTTTTTAAACACGATAATGCGGCAGTATCCCTTTGCGGAGGTGTTATCCTGCGCCGCATCAAAGCTCAAAGCGTATGTGTTCGGTTCAAGGACCTCAGCCGTATAATTACCGTTTTTATCGGCTGAAAGCGTCAATGCGGAACCGCCGTTCGGCGTAATATGTACATTTTCTATACGGAAGACCGCGGAGTGAATGGCGGCGGCTCCCGTTTCTACCGAGGCGGTAAACCACGCCCAGCTCACGCCGCAGAGACATACGGCACAGATACAAACCGCGACCGCAGACGGAGCGAGTATTGCGAGGAGACCGTCGGAACGCTTTTCCTTTTCCGAACGAATTGAGCGGCGGAAGAGGAATCGGTATACCTTGGACACATTGCGCTCTGTCACAAACGGAATAAGACAAAGATAGTGGCAGCGGAGTTCCCTGCGCCAATAACGGTATTCGTCATAATCTTCGGATCTGTGCATTTCGAGCAAAATATATCGCTTTTCATCATTGAACTCTCTGAAG
>CAKRVQ010000106.1 GCA_934408795.1 uncultured Eubacteriales bacterium | reverse complement strand
GGTATGACGATGCCCAGAGCCTTCTTGACGGAGTGCCTGTCGAATCCCGTAACGCCGAGTGGTATTTTCTGAACGGCACCGTTCTGTACAGACGCGGATGGTTCGACGATTCGTATACAAGCTTTGCAACCGCTTGCCGTATGGATCCGAGCAATCCCGAATATCGAGCCGCTTATGCTCAGGCTCAGAGAAACAGGGGAGGCTTCCGCAGCTCCGGCGGATACGGCGGCAGCGAGTGTACCGTCTGCGATGTTTGCCAGGGTCTTATCTGCGCCGATTGCTGCTGCGAATGTATGGGCGGCGATCTTATCAGATGCTGCTGATGATCGACAGATGAAGAACACTAAAAAGATTACATTCTCCGCAATAACCGCGGCGCTTGCAGTCGTGGTTATGCTCGGCTCTTACTTTCCGTATCTGACATATTCGATCCCCGCGATAGCGAGCCTGTTCCTGTTGCTGCCCACACTTGAATTCGGCGCGGGATGGGGCTGGCTTTCCTACGGTGTTGCGTCGGCAATAACCCTTCTTACGGGGGAACTTGAGGCAAAACTCATATTCGTAATGGTCATAGGATACTACCCCGTGCTCAAGGAATGCATTGAGCGTATAAAGATCAAGCCGCTCGCTTATTTGATAAAGTTTGCGGTGTTTAATGCGTCGCTGGCGGCGTTTTATTTTGTAATTACCGGTCTTGCGGGTGTCGACCCGTCGGAATACGGAATGGGAATGAAATACGGTCAGTTTATATTTGCCGTCCTCGCAAATGTCGTGTTCTTTGTGTTCGACGCGGCGATAACAAGGCTTACCTTCCTTTATTTCCTGAAGTATCACGACAGGGTGAAGAAATTGCTGAAATGATCGGGCGGCGGATCGGAGCGTGAGCTCCGCGGCAAAGATAGGTTTTCCGCGTGCAAGTTTGATTACATAACTTATTGTTATTTGTGTTTGAGGTAAACGGTGGAAGTGTCAAAGAGAATTATCGTTGTCGGCGGGGGACCTGCGGGTCTTACCGCGGCAATATTTGCGGCGGAGCGCGGCAACGAGGTGACCGTGCTCGAAAAAATGCCGCGCCCCGCAAGAAAGCTGATGATCACGGGTAAGGGGCGGTGCAACCTCACAAACAATACCGATCTTGACGGCTTGATATCTTCGGTCACCAAAAACGGCAGATTTCTCTATTCGGCATTTTCGTCTTTTGCCGCCGAGGATACCGTGAAGTTTTTCGAAAACGCGGGCGTCCCCCTGAAAACCGAGAGGGGGAACAGGGTTTTCCCGGTTTCAGATAAAGCGGTCGATGTGGTGGATGCTCTTGTGAATACCGCAAAAAAAGCGGGCGTAAAAATACTGTGTGAGACGGTCATTGAGATATCGACCGAGAACGGTGCGGTGAACTCGGTGAAGACCTAAAGCGGAAAGATATATCCTGCCGATTCGGTCGTCATCGCGGCGGGCGGCAGCTCGTATCCGCTCACAGGGTCGGACGGCAGCGGTTTCCGCCTCGCTTCCTCCCTCGGCCACACCGTGACGGATATAATGCCGTCGCTGGTACCGGTAGTGACCGCCGATGAGTGGTGTGCGAGACTTCAGGGATTGGCTCTTAAAAATATTTCCCTTAAAGTCTATGAACCGGGAAAGACAAAGCCGATATACACCGACTTCGGCGAGCTGATGTTTACGCACTTCGGTATGTCGGGACCTACTGTGCTCAGCGCCAGCGCACATATGAGAAAAAATAACGGCAAAAAATATATATTGGAAATAGATATGAAGCCCGCCCTCGATGAAAATGTGCTCGACAGGCGGATCGTCCGCGATCTTGCGGAAAACAGTAATAAGGATATAGTCAATGCACTCGGTTTGCTGCTTCCCAAAAGAATGATACCCGTCGCGGTGTCAATGGCGGGGATCCCGTTTTCGGTCAAGGCAAACTCGGTCACGCGTGAACAGAGAGAGTCGCTTGTCAAAACACTAAAACATATGCGCGCCGTCTCGGCGGGACTGAGGCCCGTGGAGGAAGCGATAGTGACATCGGGCGGTGTTAAAACGGGAGAAATAAATCCGTCGACAATGGAATCGAAGCTCGTACAGGGGCTCTTCTTTGCGGGTGAGGTCATCGATGTGGATGCATATACCGGCGGCTTTAACCTTCAGATCGCTTTTTCAACCGGGCACCTTGCGGGAATGAATGCATAATTGCAGCCGTTCGGTCAGATAATGTGACTGTAAGCGGCGCATCGACGGTGCGCGATATTAAGATACGGTTTTTCGGAGGGTAAAATATGATATCAATCGCAATTGACGGACCGGCGGGCGCCGGCAAAAGCTCTGTTTCAAAGGCAGTGGCAAAGGAAATGGGCTTTGTGTATGTCGACACGGGCGCACTTTACAGGACCGTTGCGCTCAGCCTTATAAACAACGGCATATCGCCGTCCGATACAGAGGGCGTAAAGGCGCATTTGGGCAGCGTGAAGGTCGACATGGCATATAAGAACGGCGAGCAGCGGGTAATGCTGAACGGCCGCGATGTGACCGATGAGATAAGAACACCCGAGGTGTCAATGGCAGCCTCGACCTCTTCGGCAATACCCGAAGTGAGAACCTTTTTGCTCGGACTGCAGCGTGAGATAGCGGAAAGCCACGATATCGTGATGGACGGAAGAGATATTGCCACAGTGGTCCTGCCGAACGCGACCGTAAAGATCTTCCTTACCGCCGCGGCTGAGGACAGGGCGACAAGGCGTTACAAAGAACTCATTCTCAAGGACCCGGATACGAAGTACGAAGATGTGCTGAGAGATGTTATAAAAAGAGATAAAAACGATTCCGAAAGAGCGGTGGCGCCTTTGAAACCGGCAGAGGATTCGGTCATTGTCGACACGACGGGCAATACACTTGAAGAATCGGTTGAAATAATAAAGAATACAATAGAAAAGGCTATCGGACGGTGATACGGATGGGTGGGTTTTACAGATTCATCAGAGGACTTATGATAGCTCTGAGCAAGACGCTTTTTCCGTGCAAAGTATACGGAAAGGAAAACATCCCCGAGACAGGCGGATTCGTGCTCTGCAGCAACCATACTTCGATGTCGGATGTTATCTTCATAATTGCGTCAAATAAGCGTCAGGTTCACTTTATGGGAAAGGCCGAGATCTTCAATAATAAGATAATGGCTTTTCTTTACGGTAAAATGGGCGTTTTTCCCGTCAAAAGAGGCGCTCACGACACTTCGGCGGTAAAGTACGCCGAGGACCTCGGCAAAGAGGGTAAAATAGTCGGTATCTTCCCAGAGGGCACCCGAAGGCGTGACTTCGGGCCTCCCATGCAGGGCAAATCGGGAGCGGTGGTGATCGCCGCTTCCGCAGGCGTTCCGATCCTGCCGTGCGCGATCTATCGAGAGGGCAAATTCAGGATCTTCAGAAAGACCGTCATCAGGTACGGAAAACCGATAGAGAACTCCGAACTGCCGGATGTGAAGGACGGCAAAAATGCGATCCGCGCCGCCCTGGCAAGACTGATGGGTGATATCACCGAGCTTTGGAGGCAGGGTAAGTGACGGAAATAAAACTTGCCGAAAACAGCGGTTTTTGCTTCGGCGTAAACAGAGCGGTCGGAATGGTCGAAGAGTTGTTGAACGAAGGCAGGTCAGTCTGCACATACGGACCGATAATACATAACGATCAGCTTGTAAAAGAACTTGAAAGCCGCGGCGCAAGAGTCGTTTCTTCTCCCGAGGAGGTAAAGGACGGTGAGGTGCTCGTCCTTTGTTCGCACGGCGTAGAGAAAGCAGTGACGGCGGAGGCCGAAAGGCTCGGTGTCGAATATAGGGATGCGACCTGCCCGTTCGTGGCAAAGATACACGGTATCGTCGACCGCACGGGAAGAGACGGCAGGACCGTTCTGATAGCAGGCGACGCCTCACACAAAGAGGTCAAGGGAATAATAGGCCATTGCAGCGGCCCCGTATATACCTTTGCCGACCCCGATGATATACATAAACTGTTCGCCGACGGCACGATTGACAAAGACGAACCCTTCACGGTAGTATCGCAAACGACATTTAACAACGAAATTTGGCTTTTGTGTCAAAAAACTTTAAAAAAGGTATGTACAAACGCAGAGTTTTTTGATACAATATGTAATGCTACTGCAAAGAGGCAGGAAGAAGCAGCCGCATTGTCGGCTGAGTGCGACGGCATGGTCGTTATCGGAGGAAAGCATAGCTCCAACACATCCAAGCTGTTCGAAATCTGCTCGGAGAGGTGCCCCGTCACGGTCCATATCGAAACGGCGGACGAACTCGATAAAAATATCTTCTCCGGCTGCAGCCTTGTTGGAGTGGTGGCAGGCGCATCGACGCCCGCCCGTATAATAAAGGAGGTCTTAGTAACCATGTCGGAAAATCTCACCCCTGCAGAGGAGCAGGAAATCAACTATGATGAAATGTCTTTCGGTGAAGCTCTTGAAGCTTTCTCGGGCAATATGAGCACCGATAAGCATGTGAAAGGATATGTTCTCGCCGTAGGTCCTACCGAAATACAGGTGGATATCGGAAGAAAGCACGCAGGCTTTGTTCCCGCAAACGAATACTCAAGCGACCCGAATGTCAAGCTTGAGGAAGAAGTTAAGGTCGGAGATGTCCTTGACCTTATCATAATGAAAACAAACGATCAGGAAGGAACTGTCACCCTCTCCAAAAAGCGCTTTGATGCTATCGCAGGCTGGGAAAATATCGAAAAGGCAAGCGAGACGGGCGAGATACTTGAGGGAACCGTTTCCGAGGTCGTCAAGGGCGGACTTACCGTTTACTCAAACGGCGTTCGCGTCTTTATCCCCGCATCTCAGGCTACCCTTCGCAGAACCGATGATCTCACCCCTCTTAAGGGTACGAATGTGCGCTTTAAGATAATCGAGATCGGCAGGGGCAGAAGGGTCATCGGCTCTATCCGTGCGGTCCTTTCGGAAGAGAGAAAGGCTGCAGAAGAGAAGGTCTGGGA
>CAKRVQ010000105.1 GCA_934408795.1 uncultured Eubacteriales bacterium | reverse complement strand
GCCTTGCCGCGATACCCATTCCGGGAATCTTGTTTCCGCTGAAAGAGCCGTCATAAATCATTTTGCTGCCGCAGGAGGGACTGTTTTGTTTCAACAATGCTCTTTTGCAGCCTTTGGCAATGAGGGTATTCAGCACCGAGCGGGCACCCTTGTTGAACTCAGCCGTTACATCTCTGCCGGACTTGTCGATCACTCTGTCGCCGATTATCTCAGCCGGATCTCTCGGTCTTTTAAGGCCTCCCGCCGTCTCGGGACACACCGGAATAATATCGTACTTTTCTTTCAAACCTATAATGCGGTCATTTCGGTTGCTGCCGCCGTTGTACTTGCAGCAGGCTCCGAGCAGGCAGGCGCTCACAGCCAGTTTTTCCCGTGGTTTGTCTGATGAAAAAACGGCGCTGCCGTTCAGGTATACGCTGACCAATTTCTCAGCTTTATACTCAAGCTTCATTGAAAAGAACGGCTCATCCGTTCTGAGAAGAGAAAGGAAGTATTTATCCCCTTCCCAGCCTGATCTTTCTCCGACAAAGCTCTTTTTCTTCCACTCAAGCTCGCCTTCGTCGCATTCCGAAATCTCACCCGTCCACATATCGGCGGTAAACAGGTGCATATATTCCGTTTCCCATTTATCAGAGACAAAAGTCACTATTCCGCGGTATTTATAGCTTATGAGTGTAAGTCCGGTTTCCTCTTTTGTCTCACGCAGAAGGCAATCCTCGGGACTTTCCTTATCTTTGAATTTTCCGCCCACGCCTATCCACTTGTCATGATTAAGGTCGTTTTCCTTTTTTGTTCGGTGAATGACGAGATATTCATCATCACGCTCAATATAACAAAGGGTCGAGTTTATCATAAAACACACTCCGTGCTTTTAATATGTCCCGCGCTTTTAACCGCGCTTATAACGCTTATAATATGTTTGAATGTTTTTTGTTCGCCCGCGCCCAATCTTGTTATGCCGAGTTTGTTTTCCAATCTGCCGCCGCAGTCGGAGGTGTCGGGCAGTCCGCTCCACATTTCAATACACAGAAAGTCCGAGCCGGGTGCTTTCCAGAATAGCAGGTTGTCGAGTCCCGACGATTCAACGGTTATCGTCTTTCCTGATCCTCTGTCGCAAAGCTCAACACATTTTGTCGAGGCGCTTTTAAGGATCACGGTATCGAGCGATGACAATGCGTCGTCATTCAGTCTTAAAGCAATGCGGTCATCATCATAAGCGCTTATGTACTTTTTAAGATCGGCAAATCCGCCGTCAAGAAGTCCGTTGCCGTCGACGGTAAGCGAATAAGGTCTTTCATTTCGCGAGAGCAGCAGTGTACAGTTTTCGATCGACGGCACGGAGTAACCCTCGTGGCAGCCTACCGAAAAATACATATCGTCGTTACCGTTATTCTTAACCGTATACAATACCGCAAGTTTACCGTCAGCGGCAGAAAAAGACACTGTAAAGCAAAAGCGGAAAGGATAGACGGTGAAGGTTTTGTCATTATCGGTCAGCATCAGTTCAAGTGTGTCATCGGTATGCTTTTTTACCGTAAACTCGGATGATGACGCAAAGCCGTGTATCGGGAGACTGTATTCCCTGTCATTATAACGGTAGGAGCCGTCCTTCAATCTTCCGCATATCGGAAAGAGTACCGGGGCGGTACGCTTCCACATTCGATCGGGGGTTCTCATATATTCCCGTGATCCGTTTTTAAGAGAAACGAGCTCCGCGCCGAATGTCGATATCGAGGCGGAAATCCCGCCGCCCGTAATTGTCAGCACATCACTCATCTCGCGCACGCCTCAAGTCTGTAAATAGGGCAGCCCATATCCGAAAAGCGCTTTTCGTATTCGGTTACGATATTTCCTTCAAAATCACTGTTATGAAGATCGAGTGAAACATTTTTAATTATGTATCCGTGCCGCGACATTTCTTCTATTGAGTACTCAAAGAAGTTTCTGTTATCGGTTTTTTGATATATCTCGCCGCCCTTTACCAGCAGTCGGTCATAGATCTTAAGAAAGCGTTCGTTTGTGAGGCGGTGCGACGCATATGACTTTTTCGGGAACGGGCAGGAGAAATTAAGGTAAATATTCGATATCGTATGCGGTTTTATATATGAAGGCAGGTATTCGGCAGAGCACTGAACAAAGATAAGGTTTTTTACGCCCGCATTTCTCAGTTTTTCGCATGCCGACACAAGAACATTTGCATACTTTTCAACGGCTATATAGTTTATGTCAGGATGTCTTAAAGCGCTTTCGACCGCAAATGTTCCTTTTCCGCAGCCTATTTCCATTTCAACGGGATTCCCGTTTCCGAAAAGCTCCGAAAAGTCGTAATAGTTACATATGCTTTCGGCTTTTGAAAAGTCCCTTTCCTCACCGCGCGGCACAAGCAGAATGTCATCAAAGGCGGCAAGTCGCGATTCGAGGTTTTTCTTTTTTCTCATTCTCATATTTTCTTCGCTCCGATACAAACATTTAAGTACAAATCACAAGATATTCCTATTATATCAGCACGACTCGACAAAATCAATCTTTGATCGCAACAACGCATCGGATGAGAAGCACGGAAACTTGAGAGCATCGAAAAAGTCGGAGCACCGAAAGAGCCGTGCCGCATACGCGGCACGGCTCACAATAAGCAAGTATAAATGCATATCAGATCACATAGTCCTGATCCGACGGGATAGCCGTGAGAGTATCAAGCGTTATACCGCCGAAATAATCGCGGGTGAGGTCAAAGTACCCCTGCCAGAAAGGAAGAGTCCTGCAGTTTGCAGCTCTATCACACTTAGGTGCGCCCTCTTTAAGACAGGCAACCGGCGCAAGATCGCCTTCGGCTGCGGTGAGTATTTCAAGGACGGTGTATTTTTCGGGATCTCTCGTCAATCTGTAGCCTCCGCCTTTTCCGTGTCTGCCTTCGACAAGCGACGACGATATCAGAAGGGGCATTATTCTTTCGATATATTTAAGCGAAATATCCTGTCTGTCGGCGATCTCCTTCAGCGGTAAGAATTCTCCGCCTCCGTGCTCAGCCATATCTATCATAATTCGCAGGGCATATCTTCCCTTAGTTGATATCACAACATCACCTTCAAAGCAGTAATATGATCATGGTGTTCTCGGCGATCGGAACGCATTTTACACATTTTTTCATTTGTCTCGGTCGGCACGGCACACATCATTAAGGGTTTGCTCCGTTACCTGTCAAAGACTGCGGCAGGCGTTGCACGCATCGCGGCGATAGTATCTGTTATGAGGTCATCAAGTCCCACTCCGAGCATCTCGGCGCCTCTCTCTATCACTTCGCGGGAGCATCCTGCGGCAAAATTCGACGCTTTATACTTTTTCTTGACAGATTTCAGTTCAAGATCACTTACGCTTTTTGATGGTCTCATAATTGCAACCGCACCGATAAGACCGGTCAGTTCATCGACGGCATACAATACCTTTTCCATCTCGTGTTCGGGCTTTATGTCAACGGTTATTCCGTATCCGTGCGATGCCACGGCGCGGATCAGCGACTCATCGATACCGCGCTCACGCATTATTTCCTGTTCCTTTATACAGTGTTGTTCCGGATAGCGCTCAAAATCAAGATCGTGAAGCAGACCCACGACCGACCAAAACTCCGCTTCGTCGCCGTATCCGAGCTTTTCGGCAAAATACTTCATCACCCCCGAAACGATCTCGGCATGTTTCAGATGAAACGGTTCGGAGTTATATTCTTTCAGCAATTCACGCGCTTGTTCTACGGTAGGTATCATAGACAAATATCTCCTTTTTTTTGCGGTCCCTTCATACCTGAAAGACGGTATGGACAATGTGATCTTTCGGTGAAGATCAGTCTGCAAACATAGGGGTTGAAAGATAGCGATCACCTGTATCGGGGAAAAGTACAACGATCGTTTTACCTTTGTTTTCGGGGCGCTTTGCGAGCTCAACCGCCGCGTGCAGTGCAGCGCCCGACGAAATGCCGACAAGTATACCCTCTGTCTTTCCGATCAGTTTACCTGCCGCAAAGGCATCGTCGTTCTCAACCTTGATCACCTCATCATAAACCGTGGTATCAAGAACATCGGGGACAAATCCCGCACCTATTCCCTGTATCTTATGCGCGCCCGATCTGCCCTCGGAAAGGACGGGAGATGACGCGGGTTCGACCGCAGCCACCTTGACGCCGTTTATATTCGACTTCAGGTATTTGCCTACCCCCGTCACCGTGCCGCCTGTACCGACGCCCGCTACAAACCAGTCGATCTTACCGTCGGTATCGCGGAGGATCTCGGGGCCTGTAGTTTCAAAGTGCGCCTTGGGATTAGAAGGATTTACAAACTGGCCGGGTATGAAAGAATTGGGTATTTCGGCTGCGAGTTCATTTGCCTTTTCTATTGCGCCCTTCATTCCCTTTGTTCCGTCGGTGAGTACAAGCTCCGCGCCGTACGCCTTCATGAGCTGGCGGCGTTCGATCGACATGGTCTCCGGCATTACTATTATGATACGGTATCCTCTTGCTGCAGCCACCGAAGCGAGGCCTATTCCCGTGTTGCCCGAAGTAGGTTCGATTATAACCGAATCCGCTTTCAGTACACCTGCTGCCTCGGCATCGTCAAGCATTTTCTTGGCGATCCTGTCCTTAACCGACCCTGCGGGGTTAAAGTATTCAAGCTTTGCTACTATATGCGCATTGAGTCCGAGCTTCTTTTCTATATGTGTAAGTTCAAGAAGAGGTGTGTTTCCTATAAGTCCTAAAGTTCCTTTATATATATTAGCCATTTTGTTTTTCCTCCAATTCTTATTCTTTACAACTGTACTGTTACTTTACTGCGTTGAATGCCTGATCCAGGTCTGCGATTATGTCTTTGATGTTCTCTGTACCTATCGAAAGTCTGATAGTGTTCGGCTTGATGCCCTGATCCAGCAGTTCCGCTTCGCTGAGCTGTGAGTGAGTAGTGCTTGCCGGATGGATCACCAGAGACTTCACATCTGCCACATTGGCAAGGAGTGAGAAGAT
>CAKRVQ010000104.1 GCA_934408795.1 uncultured Eubacteriales bacterium | reverse complement strand
AGTATATACAGTTTGTATTGGAACAACTGGAGGGTATCGAAGGTATCACCTGTAAGAATATGTTCGGTGAGTACCTTGTTTATGTGACCGAAAAGCCGATATTTCTTGTCTGTGACAACTGCGTGATGGTCAAAAAGGTCCCCGAACTCGCGGAACTGATGAAAGACGCAGCGGAAGGCTATCCCTACGACGGGGCGAAGCTGCATTACATATTGGATATCGAAGACCGCCCGCTCACCGAGGCGGTGACGGAAACTTTGGTCAGGGTAACGCCCGTCCCGAAAAAGAAAAAGCAAAAGGTGAAAACGGATAATAACGGAAAGCGCGCAAAATGATCTACGCTTTATCGACCTTAGGCAGCAGCCGCAGATAGAGAATACTGCTGCCGAGTGGTTTTCGTCTAAATGGGGGATACCCGTGTCCGCTTATGTTGAGTGTATGGACGATTATCTGAGCGGCAGGACCGAATACGGTTGGTATCTTTGCCTGCACGGCGATAAGATCGTCGGCGGATTAGGTGTCATTCAAAATGATTTTCATAACAGAAAGGACCTTACGCCGAATATCTGCGCGGTATATACCGAGGAGGCGTACCGCTGCCGAGGTATTGCGGGGCGGCTGCTCAATAAGGCGCTCGGCGACCTGAGACAAAAGGGAGCGGCACCGGTATACCTCATCACCGATCATACCGGTTTTTACGAAAGATACGGCTGGCGCTTTTTGTGCGAGGCCTACGGCGACGGAGAGAGCGAACCTTCAAGAATGTACATTCACGAATGATCCATAGCTGCGATTCACCCGCAGGTGGGGGTCAACGATCGGCAGACGGAATACGGGGGGTCGGGAATTCCCGATCCCCGCACGGTTCCCCTGTCTGTCGGCGGAGCGGCATACGACCGCCGAGGGCCGAAATAACAAATAAAAACCGAACCGACGCGGCGCACCCTGCGCGCCGCGTCGGCTCCGTTCTGCGATCGAGCGTTTGATTTATCCCGCAGGCTCCGTACCGCGGCGCACCATGCGCGCCGCAGCACGATGGACGAAAAGAATTCAGCCCCTCTGAAGCTCCTCCGCCCGACGGCAGAGAGCAAAAAGCCCCTCTTCGTCCGAAACGGTACCGCTCTGCCGCCTGAGCTCGGCGGCGCCTTTAAGCCCTTTCATATACCATGCGGCGTGCTTTCGGCATTCCAAAAACGCCGTGCGGTCACCCTTGTATCGACGCATTTTTTCGGTCTGCTCTATCAGACCCGTAAGCTTTTCGGAAAGGGTGGGAGGGGGAAGGATCCTGCCCTCCGAAAGATAGGCGTTTATCCGTGTAAATACCCACGGATCACCCATAGCCGCCCTGCCGACCGCAACCAGATCACATCCGGTCTCTTCATACATTTCTGCAGCCGAGGGTCCGTCGATCACATCGCCGTTGGCAATTACGGGAATGCCGACCGACCGCTTTACCGCCCGTATGGTCTCTCTGTCAACACCGGGCGCATACATTTGTGCCCTTGTCCTCCCGTGTACGGTGATCGCCGCGGCACCCGCCGCTTCGCAGATCTCGGCAAGAGACGGGGCGACTATGTGCTCACTGTCCCACCCCGTTCTGATCTTTACCGTCACGGGAGTATCTCCGCAGACATTCACTACCGCTTTTACTATCTCTCCCGCAAGGATCGGATCCTTGAGGAGCGCCGACCCGCCCTTTGAATTCACGGCCACCTTGGGCGCGGGACATCCCATATTTATATCTATAAAATCGGGTGAAAATTCAAGTGCTTTTTTTGCGGCGAACGCCATGGTCTCGGGATCGCTTCCGAACAGTTGAGGCCCGAACGGCCTTTCGGTGTCGGAGCAGGATAAATACGCCGCCGAGTGAGCATCGTGAAGACTTATTCCTTTCGCGCTCGCAAGCTCACCGACGCAAAACGCCGCGCCGTGGGCTCTGCAGATCTCGCGCATAGCACGGTCGGCGACGCCCGCCATGGGCGCAAGGGATGCCCACCCGCGTATCGTAAGCTTTCCTATTTTAACTTCCATTTATCGCTCCTCACGAAAAAATATCGGCGTTTTGATGCCGCCTGCTTCAGCTGTCAAAGGATTCGGCAGAAATAAATGCCCGATTCGGAGGCACCCGTTCGGGCAGCTATTTCGTACCTTTTTCAATAGACAGAACTATTATATCGTAGCTCATTTCGGGACTGACCGTCACCGTGACCCTTTCGCCCGCCTTGTGACCGAGCAGCGCCCTTCCCACGGGCGACTCTTTGGAAATAAGGCCGTTTAAGGTGTCGTTCCCGAAGGTCGTGACGATCTGCACCTTCATGTTTTTTTCGGTTCCTGCAATATTGAATTCGACCGAATCGTAAAGACCTATCTCGTCGGGCAAACTTTCGGCGGAGATGATCTTCGCCGTTCTTATCATGTTTTTCAGATATCTTATCCGACTCTCGTTTCTGCCGCGTTCGCGTTTGGCGGCATGATACTCGGCATTTTCACTCAGGTCTCCGTGACTTCTCGCAAACTTTACTTCTTCGAGTATGGCGGGACGCACCACGAGTATCCTGTGGTCAAGCTCTTCATTCATTTTGTCTATATCCGCCTGGGTAAGCTCGTTATACACCGTTTAAGATTCCTTTCGACAGTCCGAAGGGACCGCCTTACTTGCGCAGGGCGATCCCTTAAGACCGAATTGTGTTTTAATGATCTCGTTTCCCGAATGCACCCGTTTTGCGGTACCGATTCGGAAAAGTGACTCTCCCCGCGCGTTACGCCGGTTCGTTCGGATAAGCGATTACTGTATATCCTTCGCTCTGCCAGTAGTCAAGCACGCGGTCGAGTATGATCGCGTTCGTCCAGGAGGTCGCATGCAGAAGGAATATCCTTCCGGGACCCGTAAACCGCTTTATGAGCGCAAACGCTTCGTCGGGATCGGGCTGGTTGTTATCGTCATAATCGCCGTAGGCAAAGCTCCACTCTATCGTCTTGTAGCCGAGGCCCTGAGTTATCGCAAGGGTCCTCGTTGAAAACGCTCCTTCCGGCGGGCGGAAGAGATGCATCTCATAATTGAAACGCTCTTTCATATAGTTGTGCATGGTCATGATCTCGGTAACGCACTTTTCCGGCGATACCGTAGGCATACCGCCCTGAGGGTGAGAGGTTGAGTGATTGCCCACCACATGTCCCTCGTTGATCATTCTGCTGACCAGATCGTGATGCATCTGGGCGTAACTGCGTACTATGAAAAATGTAGCCGTTGCGTTGTGACTTTTAAGGGAATTGAGTATACGGGTCGTGCAGTCTCTGAACTCATATCCCGCATCAAAGGTGAGATAAATGACCTTCTCATCGGTCTCCTCAATGGAATGCATACCGTATTTTCTGTAAAGCCGATCGTTCTCTATAGAGGTGATGGGAATCCCCTTTTTGTAATAATCGCCGTATGAGAAACTGTAACCCTGCCTTGTATTGTTAAGACCTCTCACACGGTCGACCAGAGCTTTCTGATCCGCCGTCAGACTGTCATAGAGTCCGTCCTTGCCGGGCTTCTGCGAGGGAGTGGGAGCAGGCGCAGCGGAAGAAGCAGGTGCGGGAGAAGGCGATTTGGAAGGAGTGCCCGCTTTCGAAGAGACCGCCGCCGAATTCGACGGGGTGCCCGAATACGGGTCTTTCGAAGACGAGGACCCCGAAGAGGTCTGAGAAGTCCCCGAAGACGAACCTTTGATCAGGTTTGCCGAAGCGTCGGGATCCTTCACGACGGGAACGGCGTTGTTTTTGGAAAGCAGGACCGAAGTGAGAACCGCTGCCGCGACGATTACCGCGACCAGGACTGATGACGCAATGATGATAAATGTTCGGTTCTCAAGCAGCTTTTTCATAATCTTTCATCCCCCTCAACTGTTGATACTGTATTTTGTCGAATGCCGCCCCTCTTTTTTAAGATGCCGCTTTAACCTCTTCAGCATCGCGCTCTCACCCTCATTGCGCAGAAGAGTAAGCATTCCTTCGATGTAATTTGAAGTGTCGGTATGTATCGTTCTTGTCGCCTTCCCGCCGAGAAAATACTCAAGCGGATGGGCGTCGGTATATTTTTTTCCTTTGTAGGTCTTGCTTGCCGCTATGCGGTCGCACAGGAGCTCGGCAACCGAACCGAGCGGCATTTTTACCGGCGTGATCTTCCTTGTCACGGGATCGTAATCGGTCCAGTACTCAAAGTGGTGACGGTTGCGCCCTTTATGATGCATCCACGCCGCCGAATATCCTTTGTCGAGCCTTTCAAGCTCATTGGGGCTCCGAACGCCGCCGGCATAGTATCTGACACCTGGTATGAACTCCGAAGGAGAAAACTTTGAGAAATCATGTTTGATCCCCTCAAGCGGAATGCCCGCACGGCAGCACAGAACGAACACCTTCCTTCGGTGCCGCATTACGGTCCTTAAGTGACCCGTGAGCTTCATATCAGCCGTGGAGACCCTCTTCCTGTCTTTCCATATTCTCAACAACGATGTCGTGAATGTCGCCGAGTGAAGCGCAGTATTCAAGCACTTTCCATGGCTCATTGGTATGGTAGTGGATCTTTATAAGCTCCTCGTCGCCGACGGCAAGCAGGCAGTCGCCCTTGAAGTTGTCAACGAAGTAGTCGTATATTTTATCTTCATCCAGATCGGTTCCTTCGATCAGAAGCTGAGTGTCAAACTTGAATTCCAGCATAATTTTACCTCCGAAACAAAATACTTTTATAAATTCTCATCTGAATTTCCGACACCGTCGTAAACCGGCGATATGAGAATATAATACAATCAATCAAAGCAAAATGCAATTACAAACCTGTAACAATTAAAAAAATTATTTTGATCGCTTTACGAGGGCAAGGGCGGGGTGCGCCGCGCGCCCTCCCGCAGGAGGGCGCGAAACGGGGGCGGACGGCGGCATCGGACCGAGTCGGGAAACTGCCCGTCAGGCGGCACTGCCGCTGCCTCCTCCGTACCTGCCCGCCCCCTTTTGCCGCGCGCTTCGCGCGCGGCGCGGCGCAC
>CAKRVQ010000103.1 GCA_934408795.1 uncultured Eubacteriales bacterium | reverse complement strand
CTCAGGAAACTGATCCAGCCATGACCTACTGCGTCGGCATCAAGCTCAACGCCGGCCTGGTGTTCCTGTCCGACTCGCGCACCAACGCGGGCGTGGACAACATCAGCACCTACCGCAAGATGATCATCTACGAGAAGCCGGGCGACCGCTTCATGGTGCTGCTGTCCGCCGGCAACCTGTCGATCTCGCAGTCGGTGCGCGAGATCCTGCAGGTCGAGCAGCTCAAGGAGCGCGCAAAATGGGAAAACTGATAGCGATAGAGGGACTTGACGGCAGCGGCAAAACGACTCAGATAGAGCTTTTGAGCAAGCGGCTCCGCGAAGAGGGAATACCCGCCGACACAATATCGTTCCCCAACTATGAGAGCGACTCGAGCGCCCTTGTAAAAATGTATCTTGCGGGGGATTTCGGTTCAAAGCCCGGCGATGTAAACGCCTATGCCGCATCCCTGTTTTTTGCGGTCGACAGATACGCATCCTTCAAAACCGATTGGGAAAAATACTATAACGGGGGCGGAGTGGTAATATCCGCCAGATACACGACTTCAAACGCGATACATCAGACCTCCAAGCTCCCCGAATCGGAGTGGGACTCCTATCTGAATTGGCTCTTTGAGACCGAATTCGAAAAAATGGGGCTCCCGAGACCCGACCTTGTCATATTCCTTGATATGCCCCCCGAGGTCTCGCAGAAGATGATGACGGGCAGATATCACGGAGATGAAACCAAAAAAGACATCCACGAAAGAGACAGAGGATATCTTGACAGGTGCCGTAAAGCCGCGACATATATTGCCGAAAAGAACGGCTGGCATACGGTGAGGTGCGCCGAGAACGGCGAACCGCGAAGCCGTGCCGAGATCGCGGAGGAGATATATTCCGAAGTGACGGAACTTATGAGGAGGGGCTGAAATGATAGTTTGTTTTCTTGCGGAGGGCTTTGAGGAAGCCGAAGCGCTTGTCACGGTCGATGTGCTGCGAAGAGCGGGGATCGAGGTCGTGACCGCCGCGGTCGGAGCGAAAAACGGCACCGAGGTCACCGGTTCGCACGGTATCACGGTAAAAGCGGATATTAACGCCGAAAGCCTTAAACCGTCCGCTGATACCGAAGGGATAATCCTTCCCGGCGGTATCCCCGGCACCCCGAACCTTGAGGCGGACGAAACGGTCGGGGAATTTATATCTTACTCATATGAAAACGGAAAGCTGACGGCTGCAATATGCGCCGCGCCTTCGATCCTCGGAAAGAGGGGATTGCTGAAGGGAAAACGGGTGACTGCCTATCCCGGTTACGAAGATCAGCTGAAAGGAGCGGATTATACCGCCCTGCCCGCCGTAAGGGACGGGAATGTCATCACCGGCAAGGGAGCCGGCGCGGTTTTCGAATTTGCTTCGGAAATAGTAAAGTATTTTAAGGGAGATGCGGTTTGCGAGAAGCTGAGGGGCGGTATGCAATGCGCCCGATAGAGATAAAGAATTATAAGATCGAGCTCAGAAAATCAATAAAGCAAGCCCGCAGAGAGCTTGACCCGACCGTAAAGGCGGAGATGGACGAAAAAATAGCCGATAATGTCCGCCGCCTTCGTCAGTATAAGAAGTGTACGACGCTGCTTACTTATGTTGCAACGCCGATAGAGGTCGAGACCCGCGGAATAATCAAAAACGCGATAGCCGACGGGAAACGGGTCGCCGTTCCGCGCTGCCTGCCCGAAACGAGAGGGCTCTCGTTTCACTATATCAACGGTACGGACGAGCTCTCCCCGGGAACCTTCGGAGTCTTGGAACCGGACGAAAACAGTGAAAGCGTCACCGATTTTACGGGATGCCTTATGATAGTTCCCGCGCTTATGTTCGACATCAGGGGGTATCGCCTCGGCTACGGTATGGGATACTATGACAGGTGCATGTCGCATTTCGAAGGCCCCTCCGCGGGCATTTGCTATTCTCAAAATGTGCGTTATCATATGCCTAACGGCAGGTTCGACAGACCGGTGGATATTCTTGTGACCGAAAAGTGGATCCGCTCAAAGAAAGAGCAGAAGAAAAAGGTTTTTTGGGGAGATAACCGAAACACATAAACAAAGGTGCCGAGGGTGCCGCTTACGGGGGAAGCAATATGGATAAAGATGTGAAAAGCCGAAACGGGCAAACCGAGAACACGGAAACGGGATCAATTGCGAAAAATGTCGATATGGGTCGTAACGGCAACGAATCCGACACCGACGCTGCCACCGCATCGTATGGTTGCACCGAATCGGGCAGCCGCGCAGAAGTCGGCAGCAGCACCGTATCGGACGGCCGCGCAGAAGCTGGCAGCCGACCGTCGGAAAATAAGCCGAATCGCGTAAGGATAAACGGAGAAGAAAATGCCGTTGATTTTGAGCCCGGCACCTGCGTAAGGAGCGGCTCCGAGCTTATGAAAGACAACAAGACCGCCCTGCTTGCCTCGCTCGGAAACGAATCAAGGGAAAGCAAGGAAAGAAAAGCAAAAAAGAAGCAGAAGAAAAAAACCGTAAAGGCGCTTATCTGGTCGCTCTGCCTGGTCGTGTTTGCCGCGGTCGTCGCGTTCTTTGTCACGACCGTTTTTCTTGATTTTGTCGGCGCTAACCACCCGCTTGATCTAAAAAGTGAGGTCGAGGTGGACATCTCCAAGGGCAGCTCGCTCGCCGAAGTGGGAAAGGCACTCGGAGACGCCGGAGTCATCCGATATCCGACGGTCTTTAAGCTATATGTCAAGACCAAGGGGGACTTTTCAAAGTTCAAATACGGTCTTTATGTAATGAGCGGAGATATGAGCTATTCCGATATTATAGACGCCCTTACCAAGCCGGGTAAGAGCGCCGATACCGTTAAGGTCATGATCCCCGAAGGCTCAAATGTGGACACGATAGCGGCACTGCTGGAAAAAAGCGGCGTCTGCAAGGCAAGTGATTTTAAGAAGATCGCGAAAAAGGGAGACTTTGAATACGATTTCCTCAAAGATATCCCGGACACGGTGTACTATAAACTTGAAGGCTATCTTTATCCCGACACATACGATTTTTACGCCTTCGGAGGCGAAGAGGGAGCAATCAGGGCGGCACGCCGTATGCTTGATAACTTTAAGGCAAAACTGCCCGAAGACTTAATCAAGGCTGCACAGAACCGAGGCTTCACTCTTCATCAGACCCTCACAATGGCGTCGATAATCGAAATGGAATCGGGCAACGCCGCATATACCGATAAAGAAAAGGTGTCGGCGGTATTCTATAACCGCCTTGCCTGGACGACGGAACCGAATCTCCTAGGTTCTTCGCCCACCGCAAATTATCCGTACGGAGACGGCGCATACGATACGAATAAGACAAGGGGTCTGCCTCCGGGACCGCTTTGTTCACCCGGCATAAAGTCTATAGAAGCATCGGCTCGCCCTGCGAAAAACTTTGATATGTGCTACTTTGTGACTGATAAAAACAATAAGTTTTATTACAACAAGACATACTGTGAGCATCTGCAAACAATATCGTCGCTGAGACAGAAGGGCCTGTGGAAGTAGAATGTCGCCTTATACCGATAAAAAGCTTGAGGTCCTGTCCCCGGCGGGCGACCTTACAAGACTTAAAGCGGCGGTGGATTTCGGTGCCGACGCCGTTTATATTGCCGGCGAGGAATTCGGAATGCGGACCGCCGCAACCAACTTCGGTGAGGCAGATATGCGTGAGGGCGTAAAGTATGCCCACGATCGCGGTGTCAGCGTCTATGTCACCTGCAATACACTTCCGCACAACGAAGAGGTGCCGAGACTGCCTTCGTTCATAGAGACCGTTGCCGATACAGGGGCGGACGCATTTATCGTTTCCGATATCGGCACGATGGGGCTTGTAAAAAAATACGCTCCCGACTGTGAGCTTCATATTTCGGTGCAGTCCGGAATAGTAAACTATATTACGGCACGCGCTTTTTACGATATGGGAGCCGACAGGATCGTCGTTGCGAGGGAACTCTCGCTTGACGAGATAGCCGAAATAAGGGCAAAAACGCCGACCGGTCTTAAAATAGAAGCTTTTGCACACGGCGCAATGTGCGTTTCCTTTTCGGCGCGATGCCTGCTTTCGTCATATATGACGGGCAGAGACGCCAACAGAGGCGACTGCGCGCAGCCCTGCAGATGGAGCTATTCGCTCGTTGAGGAAAAGCGTCCGGGTCAGTACTTTGATATCACCGAAACGGATAAGGGTACATATATTTTGAATGCCGACGATCTTTGTATGGCTGAGCATATACGCGAAATGGCAGAAGCGGGAGTATACAGTCTTAAGATCGAGGGCAGGGCAAAATCCCACTATTATGTCGCGGTCACGACCAACGCATACCGCGGCGCGGTCGACGCTTATCTTTCGGGTGAACCGAAAACACCCGCATGGGTGACGGAGGAACTCAATAAGATAAGCCACCGAAATTATAAGACGGGATTTTACTTCGGAAGACCGACCGATTCGATGACCTATGAAAACGCGGGATATGTGAGAGACTATGCGGTCGGTGCGGTGGTTACGGGATACCGTGACGGCGCCGTTCTCGCAGTCGTTAAAAATAAGTTTTCAAAGGGACAAAGACTTGATTGCCTTGAGGCGGGCGGTGCACCGTTCACAGTAGATGTAAACGAGTTGTTTGACGGAGAGGGAAACCCGATAGATTCGGCTCCGCACCCGATGCAGGAGGTAAGAATACCTTTCGCCCGCCCGATAAAGGCTGGTTCATTGCTGAGATTTCGCGTGTAAAAATCATACGGCCCTTTGCGGATCGGGCATACCCGTACCCCGAGAACCCCTTGCCTGCCGCGCAAGGCGGAAGTAATAAGTAAAAGTGAATAGTGAAGAATTACGGCGTCAGCTCCGCCGACGCGCAAAGCGGAAGTAATAAGTAATAGTGCATAGTGAAGAGGTATGGTGTCGGCTCCGCCGACGGAAATTCATACACGACCGCTGTTTTCCTTAAACTTCGCCGCCCACCGCCGCGCACTTGTGCGCGCGCCGACGGGCGGCGTCTTTCTGTACTCTACCGTGAGTAGAGTCGATCGGGTG
>CAKRVQ010000102.1 GCA_934408795.1 uncultured Eubacteriales bacterium | reverse complement strand
GAAATCCACGACGGCATGCCCGACGGTCTTATTACCGAAGATGGTATAGGCGAAGACACCGCCGATTATCAATATTGCAATTACGAATGCTGCGGCTATACCGCTCAATATCGGGAGCACCATACTGTGCTCCTCCTCGCCCTTGGCGGCATCTTCCTTTTCCGAACCGTCCTTTTGATCCAGCTCAACGAAGCGTGTAGGTTCCTCGTCGACAAAATACGAGAATTCGAATGTCATCTCGGGGTCTCTGCGGAATTCTTCAAGATCGTGAAGCATTTCGGCAGCCGACTGATACCTTAAGCGGGCATCTTTCTGCATTGCGTGCAGTGTGATCTGCTCTAAACCCTTAGGTATGGACGGGTCTATCTCCGTAGGCTTTTTCGGTGCGTTTTGCAGCTGCATTATCGCTACCGAAACGGCGCTTTCGGCCTGGAATGGCAGTTCTCCCGTGAGCATTTCGTACATTATGACGCCCACCGAATAGATATCCGCCTTTTCGTCGGTCACCTCACCCCTCGCCTGTTCGGGGCTTATATAGTGCACCGAGCCGATCGCCTTATTGGTAACGGTCTGCTGGCTTGATCTTGCAAAGCGCGCTATTCCGAAATCCGCGACCTTGACGGTGCCGTCCGAGAGGAGCATTATATTCTGCGGCTTCACATCCCTGTGAACGATACCTTTATCATGGGCATGCTGCAGGGCACGCAGGATCTGGACGGCGAAAAACACCGCCTCTTTCCAGCGGAGGCTGCCGTGATTTGCGATATACTCCTTAAGGGTAATACCGTCAATATACTCCATGACCATATATTTAACGGTGTCGCTCACGCTTGCATCGTAGACCTTTACGATGTTTATGTGATTGAGAACCGATATCGCTTTTGCTTCGTTTATAAAGCGGCGGACAAAGTCTTCGTTGTCGGCATACTCATCCTTAAGTATTTTCACGGCAACGGTGCGGTTTTCGGTTATGTCGATCGCCTTATACACGACCGCCATACCGCCGACTCCTATCACTTCTTCAATCAGATAACGGCCGTCAAGCCGCTTTCCGAGATATTTGTCTTCCATACTTACACTCCTAACAGTGTGTTGATACCGACCGAAAAGATCGGACTTAATACTTTATAAGTACCGCGGTTATATTGTCTTTTCCCCCGCGCTCATTTGCAGCATATATAAGGCGTTCGGGCGACGGCGGGTCTTGCAGGCACACCGTACTCCGTATTTCTTCATCGGATAAGGAATTGTTCAATCCGTCGCTGCAAAGGAGCAGTATGTCGCCTTTTTTTAGTGTTGCCGAATCAAATTCGATCTCCACTCCGTTGAGGACTCCGACCGCCCTCGTAATAATATTCTTCTGCTGATGATTTTTTGCCTGTTCGTCGGTTATTTCTCCGCTTTCCACAAGAGACTGTACCACGGAATGGTCTCGGGTAAGGCGCTTTATTCCCGTCTCGTTGATGAGATAAGCGCGGCTGTCTCCGACATGGGCGATATATGCCGTATCATTAACGACCGCGGCAGCCACCGCCGTGGTGCCCATACCGTAAAGCTCCGCTTCCTTTCTCGCGCGTTCATATATGAGCGTGTTTGCCGAGGATATTGCCGACAAAAAGAATCTTTCGGCGCTCTTTCCGTCGGTTATCTTCGCGTCGGGACCTTCGGCGATCGCAATAAACCTGCGGACCGCCATTTCACTTGCAACATTGCCGCCCGCGGCTCCGCCCATACCGTCGCAAACGACCGCCCACGGCACATTTCCTATATTGCCCGTAGCGAAACAATCCTGATTTGTACGACGGACAAGTCCCCTGTCTGTTGCCCCCTTGAATTCCATGCTGCTCCCTCCTTTCGGTTATTGAGCTCTTCCCTCGGGCTCGGATTTTTCTTCGGACTCGGATCTCCCCTCCGACTCGGCTCTCCGCAGTTGTCCGCAGGAGGCGTTTATGTCCGCTCCGAGGGTCCTTCTCACCGTCGCGTTCATTCCCAAGGATATCAGCTTGTCCCTGAAATGTTCGACCGCTTTTCTGTCGGGACTCCTGAAGGAATTCTCCTTGACGGGATTTGCGGGTATCAGATTTATGTGACAGAGCATACCTTTAAGTCTTGACGCGAGGATCTCGGCACACCCGTCATCATCGTTAAAGCCGTCTATCACGGCATATTCAAAGGATATTCTTCTCCCCGTCGCCTTGATATAGTCGCTGCAGGCGGTAAAAAGAGCCTCGGTATTCCATTTGTTGTTCACGGGCATTATTTTGTTTCGGAGCTCATCGGTCGGCGCGTGAAGAGAGACCGAAAGGGTTATCGGAAGTCCCTCCTCCGCCAAGCGGTATATTCCGCTCACGACACCCGATGTCGACAACGAGATATGCCGCATCCCGATGCCCGTGCCGCGCTCATCGCCGACGAGGTGAAGAAATCTCACCGAGTTATCGTAATTATCAAGCGGCTCGCCCATCCCCATCATAACGACATTTGATATTCTCTCGCCGTTATCTCTTGCCGCTTCTTCGACCTGGGCGAGCATTTCGGAAGCGGTCAGATCGCGCGATTTTCCGTTCAGACCCGAAGCGCAGAATTTACATCCCATACGGCAGCCGACCTGGGTCGATATACAGACCGTGCAGCCGTGATGGTATCTCATAAACACCGATTCGACATATTCGCCGTCAAACAATCGGTAAAGATACTTGACGGTACCGTCGATCGCAGAGACAAGGCGTCTCGCCGTTGTTACCGAGGTCAAAAAGAATCTCTCGGACAGTGTTGCCCTGAGTCCCTTCGGAATATCGGTCATTTCGGAAAAATCCTTTATTCCGCGCCTGACCCAGCCGCATATCTGAGTCGTTCTGTATTTAGGCAGTCCGAGGTCGGCAAGCGCCGACCCGATCTCCCCGTCGGTCATGGATCTGATATCAAGCTTTTCCAATCAGCTGCACCTTTCGATAACCGCGATAAAGAAGCCCGAAAGCCCCTTTTTCGGCAGATAGGTTTTCTGTGATACAAGACGGAACTCACTGTTATTTTTCAGAAATTCCGCCGTTATATACTCATTTTCTTTCTTTCTGAGAGTACAGGTCGAATATACGAGTCTTCCGCCCGGTCTTACCAGTTTTGAGCAATTATTTATGATGCCGAGCTGCACGGGATGCAATCCGTCGAATGAGGCGGCATCCTTATATTTGATATCGGGTTTTTCCGCCATCATTCCCGTTCCCGAGCAGGGGACATCGCAGAGTACGCGATCGAACAGAGCGCCGTTTCCTTCGTAAAGCGCGGCATCGGCCACGACCGCATTTACCGACCCGAGTCCGAGCCTCTCGGCACCCCTTTTGATGAGTTCCGCTCTGTGAGGGTGCAGTTCCAATGCGGTTATATGACAGTCGTCAAAGGCATTTTCCGCCATTGCGAAGGTCTTTCCGCCGGGAGCCGCACAGGCATCGAGTATACGGTCGCCCCGACGGACTCCCACCGTCTCGGCGCAGATTCCCGACACCAAGGTCTGCACATGAAAAAGTCCGTCGCCGTAAAGGGGTGTTTTGATAAGATCCGTGTTGCCGCCGAGCCTTACATAATGCGGCATCACGACCTCGCATTCGGCACCGTATTCCGCGGCAAGCTTTATAAACTCCCCGTCGCTTACCTTTGTATTATTGACACGCACGACCGTTTCGGTACCGCCGAAGGAGCACTCAAGGATCCTTATCGTCTCATCTTCTCCGTAGTCTTCAATGAGCTCGTTTACTATCGACGGGCTGCACGAATAATACGATGCCGTATCCGATCGGTCGGGAAGGTAGGCTTCCCTGTCCCTTGTGATCTTTCGGAGCACTGCATTTACAAATCCCGACAAAAAGGGCTTAGCCGTTCTTTTTATCAGTTTCACCGACTCGTTCACCGCAGCGCCGTCGTGAACCTTATCCATATAGTATATCTGATAAACACCCGTGCGCAGAATGTTTATGCAGCATTTGTCTATTTTCTTTATCTGCCGTCCCGACGCCTTTTCGATGACATGATCAAGGGTGAGGACCCGTTCAAGCGTGCCGTAGAAAAGCGAGGCTGCGAACGCCGCGTCAAGTCCCGTAACACCTGCATCGGTCAGGCATTTGTCAAGGACGATGTTCGAATATCCGCCGTCGCCGAGCACCCTGTCAAGTGCCGCGACTGCAATGCTTCTCGGATCGTTCACCGAAGTATGCTTCCTTCCGGTAATTTTCTGCCGCTCAAAAATGCCGCGGCAGTCATTTTCGCCTTGCCCTCAGGTTTTACCTCAAGTATCTCAAGTGCGGTATTATTGCCGCAGCCCACGATCAGGCGCTTGGTCGAGCAAATGACCTCGCCGACGCGGACGGACGAAGCCGTGCCGTTCGTGCCTGTTGTACCGTCGGTGCCGCTCATACCGTTCGTATTTTCCGTACCACGAGCGCGACAGCATATGCCATCAAGCTCTTCGCTGCCGATCGCCCTTGCGGAATACACCTTTATTCTGCTGCCGTCCGACTCAAAAAACGCCGTAGGCCAAACTATCAGTCCGCGAATAAGGTTATTAAGTTCCTCTGCGGGGCGGGCAAAATCAAGGCGTGCATCGTCTTTTTTTATTATCGGGGCGCGGGTCGCGGCAGCGTCATCCTGTTTATGTCTTACGGCGGTGCCGTTCTCTATTTTTTTAACCGTGGACACCGCAAGCGAAGCACCGAGAGCGGAAAGCTTTTCGGTAAGTGTTGCGGCATTATCCAGGGGGAGTATATCGATCTCCGCCGTTTCAAGTATATCGCCGGTATCCATACCCTCATCCATATACATCGTGGTGACGCCGGTGCGCTTTTCGCCGCATACTATGCTCCACTGTATCGGTGAAGCGCCTCTGTATTTCGGCAGCAGCGAGGCGTGAACATTCATACATCCCTTTTTGGGCAGCGAAAGAATATCCGGCGGCAGGATCTTGCCGTATGCAACAACGACCGCGAGATCGGGTTCGATCTTTTTCAGTATTTCCTTCGCTTCGCCGTCCCTCAGCGTCCTTGGCTGAAAGACGGGTATACCTGCCTGCTCCGCC
>CAKRVQ010000101.1 GCA_934408795.1 uncultured Eubacteriales bacterium | reverse complement strand
TCCCTCGGGAGGGCGCGCGGCGCTGCCTGCGGTCGGCTTTATTATTCGGGCGGGTTCTGTCAACTCGGCTGCCGCTTCCGCCTCCCACCGCCGCGCGAGGCGGAAGTAATAAGTAAAAGTGCATAGCGAAGAAGTAAAGTGTCGGCTTCGCCGACAAAGCGGCAGGGTTCCGACTCCCGTCTGCTTAATTTTTTCTTCTGTGCCCTCTTTTTTTCGTTTTAACTATTGTAAAACGCTCCGATATCTGCGATAATAAGATGATAATAAGGTGTTAATATCGTCGGCATACGGTTCAAGGCTCAAAGGCAGCCGCGGCTTTCACGGGCAAAGCACCGAAAAACGAGCCCTTGTTTATATGCCGTTACCGTATCAGCGGCCCCTTTGCCCGCCGACGCCGTTAACATTCGGTTTGGAGGTTCGTTTTGGTGACAGAACAGGAAAGAATGGCGGAGCTGCTGCTCCCCGAAATTGACAAAACTCCCGAATATTATGAAGCTCTCTATCCGGAACGACAACTTCCCGAAGGTGCAAGGGTCACGAGGATCGCCCCCAGTCCCACCGGTTATCTCCACCTCGGAACCCTTTTTATGTCTCTGGTCAATCGGATGATCGCGGATTCCACGGGCGGAGTGTTTTTCACCCGCATTGAGGACACCGACAAAAAGCGTGAGATCGAAGGCGGCATCGAGGATATTATCGACGGGCTTCACCGTTTCGGTATAAAGATAGACGAAGGCTTTATAAGCGGAACCGAGCAGACAGGCAATTACGGTCCCTATCAGCAGTCGAAAAGAGCCGAAATATATCAGACATATGTAAAGGATCTGATTCGGCAGGGTCTCGCATACCCCTGCTTTATGACCGCAGAGGAGCTGGATGACATCCGCGCTCTTCAGGAAAAGGACAAGCTCCGCCCGGGCTGCTACGGCAAGTGGGCAAAGTACCGTGACATCACTCCCGATGAGGCGAAAGCTCTTATTGACGGCGGGCACGAGTTTGTGGTTCGTCTGCGTTCCCCCGGGAGCGAGGACAGGCGCATCACCTTTGAAGACGGTGTTAAGGGAAAGATCGAAATGCCCGAAAACGACGAGGACTTTGTCCTTCTCAAGTCCGACGGCATCCCGACATATCATTTTGCCCACGCAATAGACGATCACCTGATGCACACCACCCATGTTATAAGAGGTGACGAATGGCTTTCCTCGGTGCCGAAGCACATTCAGCTTTTTCGCCTGCTCGGATTCAAAGTGCCGAAATATGTGCATGTCTCGCCCATTCTGAAGCTGGACGACGGAAAGAAGCGCAAGATAAGCAAGCGCAAGGATCCCGAGGCGGCGGTAAAGTATTTTGCCGAGCAGGGATATGAGCCCGAGGGTGTGCTCGAATATCTGATGACGATAGCCGCTTCGGATTTTGAGGACTGGCGCAGAGCAAATCCCGCCGCGCCGCTCAATGCTTACAAGCTGAACTTCAAGAAGATGAGCGTATCGGGTGCGCTTTTTGACGGGGACAAGCTGAACGATGTTGCCAAGACTGCCGTCTCATGCATGACGGCGGAAGAGGTGACCGAAAAGCTTATCGCCTGGGCAAAAGAGTTCGACGGCAAATTTTATGAGCTTATAAACCGCGACAGAGAATTCACAAGGCAGATATTTTCGATCGACCGCGGCACCGCAAAGCCGCGTAAGGACATTGCAAAATGGAGCGACGCAAAGAATTACTGCGCTTACTTTTTTGACGAGCTCTTCGACAGAGACCTTACCCTCCCTGAGGGGATGTCGCCCGCGTCGGCTGCCGACTATATTGAAAAATACCGCGAGGTATACCGTCCCGAGACCGACAATTCCGCCTGGTTCGGGACCGTCAAGTCGGTTTGTCCCGCGGTCGGGTTTGCGGATGATACAAAGGAATACAAAAAGAACCCCGAGCTTTACAAGGGCAATCCCGGCGACGCATCCACGATCATCAGGATCGCCGTTACCGGCAGAAGGATGACCCCCGAGCTCTGCAGTATAATGCGCATAATCGGATATGATAAATGTATTGAAAGAATGAAGTCGGCGGAAGAATTCTGGCGGCATCAGGAGGAGAAATAGAATATGGAAGACAACAACATAAAAGAGGCCTCCAATTTTATTGAGGATTTTGTGAAAGAGGATCTTGCGGAAGGGGTGTACGATCATGTACAGACCCGTTTTCCTCCCGAACCGAACGGCTATCTTCACATCGGCCACGCAAAGGCGATATGCATAGATTTCGGAATAGCGGAGGAGTTCGGAGGGACCTGCAACCTGCGTCTTGACGATACCAATCCGACAAAAGAGGATGTTGAGTATGTTGACGCGATCAAGGAGGACATAAAGTGGCTCGGCTTCAACTGGGACAAGGTCTACTTTGCTTCGGATTACTTCCCTTTCATATATGAGTGCGCCCTTAAAATGATCGATCTCGGGCTGGCTTATGTCGACGACCTTTCCGCCGACGAGATCAGGGAATACAGCGGTACCCTCACCGAAGCGGGCCGCGAAAGCCCTTACAGGAACAGAAGCATTGAGGAGAACCGAGAGCTCTTCCGCAGGATGACCGAAGGAGAGTTCCCGAACGGGGCGAGGGTCCTGCGCGCCAAAATAGATATGGCGTCCCCCAACCTCAATATGCGCGACCCGGTCATATACCGTATCCTTCACGCCGCCCATCACCGCACGGGCGACAAGTGGTGCGTTTACCCGATGTATGACTTTGCGCATCCCCTCTCGGACGCAAAAGAGGGTGTTACCCACTCTCTCTGCTCGCTTGAGTTTGAAAATCACAGACCGCTTTACAACTGGTTTTTGGAAAAGCTCTCTATCCCCACCCCTCCGCGTCAGATAGAGTTTGCGAGAATGAATGTAAACTACACCCTCACGAGCAAGCGCAAATGCTTAAAGCTGGTGAACGACGGCATTGTCGACGGTTGGGACGATCCCCGAATGGCGACCCTGTGCGGTATGAGAAGGCGCGGATATCCCGCCTCCGCAATACGCGCATTTTGCGAGAAGATCGGCGTTTCCAAAGCTTACAGCGTTATTGACTGCGCCCTTCTGGAGTCCTGCGTGCGCGACGAGCTGAACCTGACCGCCGAGCGCACAATGGCGGTGCTCGACCCGCTGAAAGTGGTGGTGGATAATTATCCCGAGGGAAAATCGGAAAAGCTCACCGTTGAGATCAACCCCTCAAAGCCCGAGCTCGGGACCGGGGAAATAACCTTTACAAGGAACCTCTACATCGAAAAGAGCGACTTTGAGCTCACGCCTCCCCCGAAATACTTCAGGCTCTGCCCCGAAAAGGAAGTTCGTCTCAAGTCGGCGTATTTCGTAAAATATGCCTCTCACGAGACCGATGAAAACGGCAACATCACCTGCGTCCATGTGACATACGATCCCGAAACGCGGGGCGGAGATTCTCCCGACGGGCGTAAGGTAAAGGGGACATTGCACTGGGTATGCGCCGACGACTGCGTTGACGCGACCGTGAAGCTTTACGACCGCCTGTTCAATGTCGAAAACCCGTCTGACGAAGAGGGCGTTTCTTCGTTTGCCGACAACCTCAACCCCGATTCGCTCAAGGTGCTGGAAGGATGCAAATGCGAGCCTTCGCTCAAAAACGATCCCGCAGGAACGACATATCAGTTTATGAGACAGGGATATTTTTGCATCGACACGACCTCGACCCCCGATCATCTCGTTATCAACCGCACCGTGGCTCTTAAGGACTCCTTTGCGGCAAAGAAGGTCTGACTTATGAGAGTCGGAGAGCTTTGCGCCCGTCTTTTTGAGTTATACCCCCGCGAAAATGCCGCCGATTTTGACAATGTCGGCCTGTTGGTCGGCGATCCCGATACCGAAATTCGCGCCGCGGTCGTCTCGCTCGACTGCACCGACGCCGCGATCGAAAAGGCGGTGAGGGCGGGTGCCGATGTGATAGTCACACATCATCCCGTGATCTTCGGCGGTATAAAGTCTGTGACCGCCGACTCGCGCTCACCGATCATAAAGCTCATTAAAAACGGCATATCGGTGATATCGATGCATACCAACCTCGATGTCTCGGCGGGCGGCGTCAACGATGTGCTTTGTTCGGTCATCGGTCTTCTCGATGTCGAACCGCTTGATGCCGACGGATTTACGATCCGCAAAGGCAGACTGAAAAGCGCCGTCTCTGCCTCGCGGTTTGCCGAGCATCTCAAGTCGGTGCTGCACGGCAGGGTCAGTTACTGTCTTCCCGAACGGGTCATCTCAAAGGTTGCCGTCTGTTCGGGCTCGGGCGGGGAGTTTCTTTCCGCAGCCGTAAAAGCGGGTGCCGATGCGTTTGTGACCGCCGATGTCAAGCATCACCTCTTTGCGGAAGCCGAAAGGGCGGGTATCGCTCTGTTCGACTGCGGGCATTTTGAGACCGAGGATGTGATCGTCGGTCCGCTGGCGAAGACGGTCGGAAGTATCACCGGCGCGCCCGTTTGTGAATGCCACGAGAGCGGGATCTTCAGAATTTGAACGCATAAATATGAGTGCCGATATGAGCACAGGTATGAGTGTAAAATACGGGTGTGAATACAAGCATAAATAAAGAGTTGATATTTGCGCACGGATATGTGTACGGATGCACGGATATATGTAATATGTATACGGATTACGGATATATGTGTAAATGAGAGCGCACAGGCAGGTTTATTGCCGACGCGCAAAGTTAAGTCAGCCGCCGACGGGAGCCCGTCGGCGGCGGGTTTTTATGTGCGCAAATAAAGCGAGAGCGGAGGATTTCGGAGCGGGTGGGCGTCGGCGGGAACAAGGGAAGCAGGGGCAAGCGATGCAGCATCAGGAGAGAGTGCGTCGACAGCAGAAGTGAACGGGGGCAACTGCAGGAGCAGTGTTGGATGCAGTGAATGCGAATAATAAAAAAGGGCAGCAGGCAGCAGGAAAAGAGGGGAATAGCCGGGAGCAGCGGGATGCAGCGGGTGAGAGGGGTGCGAAGGGCGGGAGAGGGTGAAAGGGTGTGAGGGTGAGAGGGGCGGCGCCGCGCGCCCTCCGTCAGGA
>CAKRVQ010000100.1 GCA_934408795.1 uncultured Eubacteriales bacterium | reverse complement strand
AGCGGGGATATCGCGCCGTCTCAAATGATGCACCGATCAAGGAAACCCTTGCGGCGGCAATGTGCGACCAGGCGCGTATCTATCCGGACACGCAAGTTTACGATCCGTTCTGCGGCTCGGGCACGATACTTATAGAAGCTGCAATGATGGCAGCCCATATAGCACCGGGACTGCACGGCTTTTTCGCGGCGGAAAAATTTGATTTCATATCCTCCGAAGCCTGGAAGCGCGAGCGCGAGGCGGCATATTCCGAAGTCGATACCGATGTCGAATTCCACGGATTCGGATACGACATAGACCCCGACTGCGTTGAACTGTCGCGGAGCAATGCCGAAAAGGCGGGCGTGTCAAAGCTTTTGACCTTCAAGACTGCGGATATAAGGGACTTTTGCGGCTTTGAAGGACGGGGACTCGTCATAACCAACCCTCCGTACGGGGAAAGGCTGCTTGATGTAAAGGCAGCCGAAGAGTTGTACGGCGTTATGGGCGAAAAATTCGTGCAGGAGCGCGGTAAAAAGTACTTTATCATCAGCCCGCACGATGAATTCGAACACTTCTTCGGCAGACCTGCCGATAAGCGCAGAAAGCTCTATAACGGAATGATAAAATGTCAGTTGTATATGTACTTCAGATAGGATGGAAAAATGAGTAACACCGTTGAACGAACCGTCGAACGAGCAGACGGACCCGACCGCGTACAAACCGCGGTAAGATCCGCAAGATTCGGAACCATAGACGGTATAAGGGCATATGCAATCATACTTATCGTATTAAGCCATTGCCTTATCCTGAACCAAGGGGGGTAGGAAACTCCCTGTTTTTTGTCGTGAGCGGATTCTTGGCGGCTTCTCCGCTTAAGACTGACGCGGAGGCGACATATACTAAACTTCGAAATTGGTTTGTATTCTATACAGACAAAATTTTCAGAATATGTCCTCCGATGTATGTCTGCCTGATCATTGTGTTTTTGGGATGCAAGATCATGAAAACAGATCACTTCGGCAGCGTGAGATCGCTGATCCTTAATATGCTGCTCGTGGAGCCGTGGGGACATTTGTGGTATCTGCAGAGCATAATGCTTATGTACGCCGCGGTTCCTCCGATTATGGCAATCGGATATCTGATAAAGAAAAGGTTCTTCAAAGGCAACAACAATATCGGCTACTGCCTGTCTTTTGCCGCTGCGGTCGGACTTGCCGCGATTATCTGCAGATTGTTTGTAATGCCTAACCTCGTGATCTATTATAAGAATTTTCAAATACATCAGTTTCTGATCGGATTTTCCGCAGCTTACATTTACAAAGCAGTGATACTGTACCGCAGAAATAAGAACGCCGAAAGACCGCCTTTCGGAATGAGACTTCTGTACTCGGTTGTCTCGGCAGTGATTTCCGTCTTTTTCATCGTGTCCGCAAATGTGATAATCTGCAGGATCAATTTTGATTGGCGATGGTTCTTCATAGGCTGGGATCTGCCTATGACGACGGCTCTGCTTTCGGCAGCGTTGTTGACAGGGGTCTCGAACAGATATAAGACCTTTGCCGTAGTGTTTGTCGTGTCGCTCGGCGGCGCTTTGCTTCTGTACCTGTTTACGGAAAAACCGTTCGCGCGGGCATGGAAACGTCGCTCGATAAAAGCGTTTTTCAGCTATTTCGTTGAACTGTATAATCTGTGATCGGGAAACTTTGAAAGTTTTATTGCTCCCTCCGGGAGGGTCAAAAACCGCAGAAAGAGGGGCGCTCATACTTTGGCGCACATTCGAAAAACAGACATATCGTAATGAAAATTCAGGGCGTAACATCGTTGATGATAATATAAGGCGGACTGCTGCTCTTACGCAACAGTCCGTTGTTTTGTATCAAAGCGAATGTTTTACGATCATTTTCGAATTTTATCGAACCGAGCCGATCGACTGTTATAGGAACCGAAGCATATGTCCGCCGCCCATCGCTGCCCATAACTGCCCACCGCCGCGCACCCTGCGCGCGTCGACGGGCGGCACCCTCTGTTTCCAACCTGAATATACAGTCCGACACCCGTGCCGTTTTCCCGGTACCCGCCGCGGATAATACCGCAGACCGAGTGACAGACTGAGTGACAGACCGAGTGACCGAAAAAAGCGCAGCCCCGATTTTACACAAGGGCTGCGCTTGTCATGTAACTCAATAGCCGAATATCGGCGTGTTATCGCTTTTTCCCCGTGAACATATTGCATATGCCGTAATAAACGGGGATCAAAAGAAATTCTGCCCAGTAAGGGTGCCACATGCCTTCTGTGATGCCGAGGTAAATGTAGACCCCTGTCACTAAGACAGGGAAGGCGAAGTGATTCGGATTTCTGTGTTCAATTGCCGAAATAAAAGAATAATAAAGCGGAACAATAAAGAATACGACCCATCCTGCAGCCCATCCGCCGCAGACTCCGAAATATCCGAAAGCGAGATATGCGATCACGGATAACACGGGTACGGGAACATTTTTGAAGAATGCAGCGGTACGGCTTTGTCCCTTTTCCCTGAAGCAGTGCTTTGCATAGCTCGATACCTTCGCTTCATCGACCTTTACCTGACCGTTTTCTTCAACATACACACCGTTCCTGCCGATGTGAACATGACTGTTTTCATCGTCAACATGGATCCCGTCAAAGCCGATGTGAACATGATCGTCACCGTCGTCAATATGTATCCCGTTACGGAAACTTATCTTTGTCTCTTTCTTCGGATTGCCGCTGCCCGAAGACTCATCATCGCTTTCTGCGTGATCGCCGTCGGCGTCTGCTCCCGATTCTCCGCTTTCACTTTTGTCCCGACTGTTCTTATGAACGGGCTCTTCATTTTCGCCCGATGTGTCATCATCGTTCCTTTCGACACCGCCGACATCGTTTATCGGAGTCTTTCCGTTAATAAGCTCGTCGATCGTCACGCCGTAAATCTTTGAAAGTGCGATCAGATTGTCGGTGTCGGGAGAGGCTTCCGCGCGCTCCCATTTTGAAATTGCCTGACGGGATACCCCTATCAGTTCTGCGAGCCGTTCCTGTGACAGACCTGCTCTCCTGCGATATTGGTAGAGTCTCTCGGCGGTTTCATTACCCATATTATCCAAAATCCTTTCTTTATTCAAGCCGACTGAAGTCGGCTTCATAGTATAGGTGCATCAGTATCGGAGCCTTTTCGCTTGCAGAGCGAAAAGACCTACGGCAGCGCCGCGAAGCGCCGAAGGCGCGGCAAACGGGCACAGACATGTCTTCATTTCTTAAAAGCCCTGCTTTTTCGGGAGAATTACAATCCTTTATTATACTTTGCTGCCCGTTCTGCGCCCTTCCTCGGAAGGGCGCGCGGCGCTGCCTGCGTATCCCTCTCGCTTGCTTAAGACAGGCGCCACTCCCGTCAGCTTAACCGACGGTCGGCTCAACTCGGGCGCCCACCGCGCCGCACAAGACGCGCGCCCCGACGGGCGCCTCCGACACTCCTGCTCCTTACCCGCATCGCTTCCGCGGCAGACCCCGTCAGCTTGCCCGACCGACGGTCGTAATGTACTTCAAGACGACGGCTTTGTCGGCCGCTGCAACCGCGCTTTACATTGATTAAATTATACACTTTTTGCATGCGAATCACAATACATTCGGATGTACATTTTCGCAACTATCGGTTGCGGAACCCGTCGAACGACGGTTTAGTCAAATAAAATCATGTTTTGTTTGTTATATGTATTGAACTCTTGCAGTACAGATGATATACTTAATATGAATAAATGTTCGGTATCCCGGTGCCCTATCGGATATCTGAAAGGGAGAGAGTTAATGTCGCGTCCCGAATTAAGCGAAAAGCAATTACAAGTATATAAATTTCTCGTTCAGAGGATGAGCGATTCCGTGCCCCCCACGGTGCGCGAGATCGCATCCCACTGTATGATAAAATCCACATCGACCGTCCATTCGATCCTCCGCAAACTTGAAGAAGAGGGTTATATCCAAAGGGATCCCCGCTTTTCACGGGCAATCAGGGTAGAGGGAATGACGGTGTCGTCACAGGTTCCCCTTATCGGAAAGGTCACTGCGGGAGTCCCCATACTCGCAGTCGAACAGATAGAAGACTATATCCCTTACCCGGTTTCCGCCGCCGAAAGCGAGAGCGTCTTTGCCCTTCGCGTTTCGGGTCTCAGTATGCGGGATGCAGGCATACTCGACGGGGATATAATCGTTGCGGATAAGGATACGGTCGCAAAAAGCGGAGATATCGTTGTGGGACTGGTGGAAGATGAGGCAACGGTAAAGCGCCTCCTTGTTAAGGACGGCGAAATAATCCTTATGCCCGAAAACCCCGATTTCTCCCCGATACGAGCCGAGAATATCGAAATAATCGGTAAGGTTATCGGCAGCTTCAGAAGGTATTGATTGAGTATGAATAACGCATCCTCTGCCGGAGCGCCCGAAAAGCAAGGAAAGATAAGGTATGCTTTCCTTGATGAATTGCGCGGGTTTATGGTCGTCTGTATGGTGGCGTACCACGGACTCTGCCTCGGCAGCTACACCTTCGGTATCAAGGCAATGGAATCGGTTTTTCAATTCTTTATGCCGGTAGAACCGTTGTTTGCCGCAACATTTATACTCCTTTGCGGCTTCTGCACGGTCTATTCGCATTCAAATCTTTGCAGGGGACTAAAGCTTGCGGCCGTTGCACTCGCGGTAACGGCGGTCACACTCGTAATGGCAAATACGGGCTATATCAACGAAGAGGATCTGATAACCTTCGGTATCCTGCATTTGCTCGCCTTCTGCCTTATAGTTACGGGCTTGATCGAGACCGTAAGGTCAAGGTGTAAACATAAAACACACGATTCCGAACGCAAATGTGAATGTGAACGCGAACACACAGATATACAGAGCGCCGAGTGCGCCTCGGAAAAGCCGTCGATCAGAACAGGTTATGCCGTTCCGATCGCAGTCCTGCTGGTTCTTTTTGCGCTCACTTATTCCGTTCCCTACGGCAGCGTGGGGATCGGCAGCCTGAGCATTAAGATCCCGAAAGCCCTTACCGAGGGAAACCACCTGTTCTTTTTGGGGTTTGTCGACG
>CAKRVQ010000099.1 GCA_934408795.1 uncultured Eubacteriales bacterium | reverse complement strand
GTTCGGCACGCCGCCCGACTGTTTACCCCGCACTGCCCCGACACACCGCTGCGGCACATCACTGCAGCGCATTATGCGGCGTTTTCTGCCGTCGTGTGCACTGCCGAGCTTTTAATTTCAGCGTGCCGCGGTACGACGAATGCACAAAGCGTGTATTGTATGAAATGATAAATTAAAACCTATATTCCGGATAAGCAACCGAAGCCACCGGAGGGCAAAAGCCCTCCGGCAGCCTTGCTGCACTTTTATAAGTATGTTCCGTTAAGGAAAGTTACTTAAGCTCAAGCTTCTCAATCTCGCTGAGCCAGCCGTAGAAGGTGGTGATATCATGAGTTACGGTGTCCATATTCACACGCTCTGTTGAGAATATGACAGCGTTCTGTCTCTGATATACCGGGATCTCGACTGCCCAATCGATAACCTTGTCAAGGCAAGCCTTGTACATGGATTTACGATAAGTCTGGTCTGTTGAAGTGCGGGCATCCATGATGAGCTTATCAAGCTCGGCATCGGCGATGCAGTACATATAGTTGGAACCGCCCTGTTTAGGACCGCCTGCGGGATTCTTCTTGTTGCCGAGTTCTTCTTTGTGGTTTGCAACATCGGAGTAGTAGATCTGATACATATCCGGATCAACGGTAGCATTCCAAGCAGCAGCCCAAAGAGCAGCCTGGTGAGCCTCGATGGCAGTCCAGAGCTCGGAAGAGTTGGTGAGGTCCTTAATGATCAGGTTGATGCCGATGTCGGCAAGAGCCTTCTTGGACTCGGTGTAGATCATGAACGAAGGATGGTCGCCGGAACCGTCGGCGGGGATCCATGCCTCATACTCAAGCTTTGCGCCCTTAGGAGCAGCAGTGACCTTGCCGTCGGTGACGGTGTAGCCTGCAGCCTCAAGGAATCCGAGAGCAGCCTTCTTGGCAGCCTCGTACTTGTCCTCAGCCTTCATATCGGAGGTGTAGATATCCTTACCGTTTACATCGGTAGAGAAAGCAAGCTTATAACCGTCATCGGAAGCACGGGGTGCTGCCCATGAAGTATCGGAGATCGGGTAGTTGATGACCGATGCAAGCTCGCCGTAGTAAGAGTCGATGGCAAGATCTCTGTATACACTGAAGATTGTGCCGAACGCCTTACGGAGGTTCTTGGAAGCTTCGGAACCGGGCTGATTGTCAACGCTCATAACGATAGCGTTCATACCGATGTAGCCGTATCCGAGGTTGTTTACGAGGTCGGTAGTGATCTTGTCGCCGACAAGTCCCTTATCGCCGTTTGTCTTGCTGATAGACTCAGCAGTGGTCTTCTTCATGGAAGGATCGGTGATATCGATAGTGCCGGTGGTAACACCGTTGAGCTTATCGTCATCAGTGAGGCATTCCTGGAAGTTTACATACTTTGTCTTCGGAGCGCCGAGATAGTAGTTCTCGTTTGCTTCGTAGTTGATAACGCCCTTTTCAAACTTGATGAATTTGTAAGGACCGGCGCCCATAGGCTTAGTGGTCTTGTCACGGACAGGAGTAAGGTCGCCCTTATCGAATCCGAACTTGTTGTTGTTGTAGTCGTATTTTTCCTTCACGCCGTAGTAGTGAAGCGGGGCGATGTAAATACCGAGCTGGTAGATGGCAACTGCGTCTACCTCAGTGAGAGTTACACGCATCGAATAGTCACCGGTCTTCTGGATACCGGCGATGTTTGCAGCTGAATCACCTGTCTGAACACCGGCTCTGAATTCGTTGCCGAGAGCTGCGATGGTAAGATCTTTTCTTGAAGAACCTGCAGTTTCGGTCGCTTCTGCTGCTTCCTCGTCGCCGTTGAATTTGTCAACGATGGCTTTCCAGAAATCGGCAGCTGTTGCGTTCTCATTAAGTTCGTAGCCCCAGTTTGCTGCGCAAGCCGCAACAGAATCGGTGCTGCCATTGTAACCGTTTGCCTTGCAGTAGTCAACTATAGACTGTGCAAAGTCGGCACCGGAATTATTGTTGTAGTAATCCCAGAACTTGTTGTACTGCTCTTCGGTGAAATAATCGGTAGCGGTATATCCGTCCTTACCTGCCTTGAAGATGAGGTCGCCGCGGCTCTCGATACCTGCGCGGTATTCTTCAACACCTTCGATAGGAAGAGCATAAAGAGTGCTGTTGCCTTCGTATGTAGGATCGCAGAGAACATACATAGAGAAGATAACATCATCTATTGTGAGCTTCTCGCCGTCGGAGAACTTGAGGTCCTCACGAAGCTTAAAGTCATAATAGACCTTACCGGTTTCCTTGTCCTCGGTAATGGTGAGGTCGGCGGGACCGTAATAGGTATAATCGGTTCCGTTGTATGCCTTGGTTTCACCCTCAATACCCTTGAGGATGATCGCACCCGTACGATCGGAGGTGAGCAGACCGAGCTGAGTCATTGTTTGAGCATCCTGGTCATATGCAGTCTCCGAAAAGAAGGGTGAGAACTTGCTGCTGAACGGGGAATAACCCACAACCAGCGTGTCGTTCGTCTTCTTGCAGCCGGCGAAAAGACCGACGACCATAAGAAGGGCAAGAACGACTGAAAAGATTCTCATTGCGCTTTTCATTTTCTTTTCTCCTTAAATAAGATTTTATAATTATCAAACCGTACTCCGGTCTGAAATTACCGTAAGTTATCGGGAAAAGCCATTGAAGATCCTTTTTGCCGCTCGGAGGGCGCCCCTTTCCCGACAGGGCGTTCCGAAAGGTCGGTCCGAACCGACGGAAATGATCAGGTGTCCCTTTTTGCGGGCGGGATCTTCGCGAATTTCTTTCCACGAAGGCATTGAGCCGCCGCGAACGAAAGTACTGCCGCCGCAAGTTTCAGGACTATATAGATAACCGTTTCCGCTGCCCTTTCCCCGACGCCGTTCAGTGCGATATAAACACCCGTGCAAACGGCGCCTGCCGCCGCAAATCCTGCGGCGCAGAAGAGAAAGATCGGAATTCTTTTCGCGCTCTTCACATAAATGTATTCACGAAGCGGCTTTTCCGAAAGGAGCACCTTTACCGCGGCAGCATCCCCCAGCAGGACCGCTATCAGTTCAAAAAGCAGCGGCAAAACGACATAAAAGCAGTTTGTTGACCCTTCGGCGGAAATGCATCCGCTTGCCGCCGAAATCGCGGTTATGACGGTCATCACCGCGCCCAATAATCGGCAATATGATCTGATATTGCCGTTTTCAGGCTCATAACGGGCACCGCCGTAAAGATATCCGCCGTTTTCATCGGCAACAAAGTCATTGAGATAAGCCCGTCTTCCGCCTTTATTATTAAGCATATCAGGCTATTCCCGTGAGGTCGAAGCTCTCAAGCCACTTTTTTGCATCGGTGCAAACGCCCGCGAGGCATTTTTCGTCAAACGGGCTTTCGAGACCTGCGTTTTTAAGCAGCTCGGTAAATACTCTGCTTCCGCCCTGGCTCGTGTATGCCATATAATGCTTCCAAGCATCGGCAAGATCCTTTTGTATCATTGCCCAGAACTGGAGAGCTACCGTTTGTGCAAGGCAATAATCTATATAGTAGAAGGGGCTTGAGTAGATATGGTGTTGTCTCTGCCAGCCCTCGCCGTCGGCGTAGAACGGAATATCTCCGTCCAGTCTGAGCCAAGGCATATACACACCGAGGAGCTTCTTCCACACCGCGTGGCGTTCGGCAGGTGTCATATCTGGATTGGCATAGACTTCGTGCTGGAAATGGTCGACCATGGTGCCGTACGGAATAAAGGTTACGGCGCCGGCAAGGTGGCTGTAGTAGAACTTACGGGTATCCTTACCGAAGAATCCTTCCGCCCAGGGCCATGAGAAGAATTCCATTGACATTGAATGGACTTCACATCCCTCAAGGCTCGGCCAAATTGTCTCCATAGGTATACGCTTACGGTTGAGCCAATCTGCGAAGGCATGTCCCGCCTCATGGGTGACGGTCTCAACATCGTCCCTTGTGCCGTTGAAGTTGGCAAAGATGAAGGGGACTTCATAATCATAAAGGCTTGTGCAATATCCGCCGCCGGCTTTACCTTCGGTTGAAAGAAGGTCAAGCAGCTCATTATCGGTCATTATCTTGAAGAACTCGGCGGTTTCGGGCGAAAGCTCATTGTAGAACTTCTTTGCGTGTTCCACGATCGCGTCGGCATCGCCGCAGGGTTTTGGGTTGCCCGAGCGGAACATAAGAGCCGCATCCGCGAAACTCAGAGGATACTCCTTACCGAGGCGCTTTGCCTGCTCACGGTAGATCTCATCCGCTATGGGGACAAGGTGTTTTACTACCGCGGAGCGGAATTTCTCGACATCGCTCTTTGTGTAGCAGTTTCTGCCCATACGGTAATATCCGAGGGTCGTATATCCCTCATAACCGAGCTTTTTACCCATACCGTCACGCAGGCGGGTAAGTTTGTCGTAAATGCCGTCAAGCTGATCCTGATGCTCCTTGTACCACTTACCCTCTGCCTTCCAGGCGGCGAGACGGCGATCGTCATCGGGATCGTTTTTGAAAGGAGCGAGCTGAGATATCGTGTATACTCCGCCTTCGAAGGGTATCGCGGCAGAGGCAAGCAGCTTTTCATATTCCTGAGTGAGATCGTTTTCCTTCTGAAGATCCGATATTATTTCGGTCGAAAATGTCTTAAGGCTGATCTCGGCGTTTATGAACATAAGGTCGCCGTATTCTGCGGCAAAATCCTTACGGAAAGGACTTTTGAGCATTGCTGCGGTCCAGTTTTGGATATACTCCTCAAGCTCGGGGCCGACGGCATTCCAAAACTTTTCTTCATTATCATAGAACTCATCGCGGGTATCTATTGAATGGCGGATACTCACGAGGGTGGAGAGGGTATATACCTTTTTAATTAGTTCTTCTTTTTTTAAGAATATTTCTTTTGCCTCGGAATAGCTCTTTGCATTTTCCAAAGCTTCAGTAAGACCTTTCAACTCGCTTTTTACGGCTTCAACATTCGGTCTTGCATACGGCATTTCACTGAATTTCATAAAAAGCACCTCCGTACATGACGGTTTACATCGTGGGGGATTATCTGACACGATTCGTTAAGCGTCGACATAAAAATAATTATGCTCCGCCAAGATACAATATATT
>CAKRVQ010000098.1 GCA_934408795.1 uncultured Eubacteriales bacterium | reverse complement strand
TCATCACACATCAGATGAGCGTGGTCGAGGAGATCTGCCGCAATGTTGCGATACTTGACGGAGGAACGGTCGCGGAGGTCGGTGCGGTATCGGATGTGTTTTCATCGCCCAAGTCCCGTGCAGCTAAAAATCTCGTGTTTCCCGATGCTGCCGGAATCAGTGACCCGATACCCGGCGAGCGTCACATAAGGGTCGTTTTCAACGGTGCGGAAGCAACCACTTCTCCTTTTATAGCGAGGATGGCGATCGACAAAAAAATAGTTGCGAACATTTTATCGGCATCCACAAAGATGCTGGGCGATAAAATGTACGGCAATATGCTTTTAGGCATTACCGGCGGCGACGATGCGGTAAACGAAGCAATATCGTATCTTGATAAGTTACCGAATGTTTTGGCTCAGGAGGTGGACAGGCAATGATGATGGCTGCATCATTTTTTGAAAGCATCGCGAATGAGAAATTCATCGGTATTCTGACAGAGGAGATGCCGAAGGCAATACTTGAGACTCTCAGTGTGACTGTGATCTCGACGCTCATTGCTTTTTTGATAGGTCTGCCTTTGGGTGTGATACTTGTAGCGGGTGAAAACAACTATGTTTTCAAGACGCCGAAATGGATACTCACCGTTATAGGTTTTATAATCAACATTCTGCGTTCTGTTCCCTTTTTGATATTGATGATACTTGTCATTCCGCTCACAAGGAGCATTGTAGGAAAGGCGACGGGTACTGCGGCGTCGGTCGTGCCGCTTTCGATAGCGGCGTTTCCGTTCATTGCAAGGCTTGTTGAAGGAAGTCTGAGGGAAGTTGACAGAAATGTTGTTGAGGCGGCGCAGAGCATGGGTGCCTCTCCCCTTCAGATCATATTCAAGGTGATGTTAAAGGAAAGCGTTCCTTCATTGATATCTAACATCACGATCGCGCTGACGACCGTTCTCGGTTATTCCGCCATGAGCGGTATCATCGGAGGCGGCGGACTCGGAACAATAGCGATCAATTACGGATATTACAGATATGAAAATCTTGTAATGGTGGCGGCGGTCGTTCTACTGGTAGTGATCGTTCAGGTGTTTCAGAGTGTCGGAACGCGGCTTGCCGTAAAGCTTGACAGAAGGCAAAGATAAAACACCATAAAAAAATTGTTAAGCCGATTACCTGCTCCGAGTTTTGAGCGGGTGTCGGCTTTTTTGTCTTTGAGTCGGACAAATAAGATATGTTTGGGTCTTGAAATTGAGGCTATGATTTGCGATAATGAATATGCGATGTCACAGCGCGGGTGCATCTGTGTTTCACCGTTCTACCCAACTCCTATTTTACATATTTTTTGTATATGGGGGTGATGGGTATACTATGAAAAGATGTATGTATGCCGTATTGGCGGTTGCGTTATGCTCTGCCTTTTTAATCTCGATACCGATATATGTCAATAAGTGCGTGAGTGCGGCGGTGTCTGTTTACGGAAAAGGAAGAAGAACCGTTATTATTGACGCAGGGCACGGCGGTTTTGACGGAGGTGCGGTGGCTGCCGACGGCACACTCGAAAAGGATATAAATCTTGAGGTCGCAAATGCTCTTGCGGATATATGCAGGGTCAACGGCCTGTCGGTTATAACCATCCGTGAAACCGATGATGCGCTTGACGACGATCACTCGGTGTCCCTCAGAGAAAGAAAGCGTTCGGACATAAACAATCGACTGTCGGTTATAAACGAGAACGCCGATGCGATATTTGTGAGTATTCATATGAACAAGTTTTTCTCGGGCGGCGTTCACGGCGCACAGGTATTCTACGGTGCCGTTTCGGAAGAATCAAAACTTTTGGCAGAGTGCATAAGAAAAGAGCTTCTCAATGTCGATCCCGACAACAAGCGCGTCGTTAAAAAATGCGATTCATCGGTATATCTGTTAAAGAAAGCAAAGTGTCCCGCGGTTATTGCCGAATGCGGTTTTTTGAGCAATGACAACGATCTTAACAATTTGAAAAACGACGAATATCGCCGCAAGACGGCGTTTTCAATATATCTCGGTATTCTTGAATATCTGAACGGAGAATAGAAAATGGCAGGAAAAGTAAAAAGTGTTTATGTTTGCTCCGAATGCGGGTATACCGCGGCAAAATGGTTCGGCCAATGCCCGGGATGCGGAGAATGGAATACCATGACCGAGGAACTTAAAAGTGAGGAGCCAAAAAAGAAAGGCTCCTACCCTTCTCTGATTAATTATGCCTCGGTGAAAAGTATAAACGATGTCACGGTCGATTCCGAAGTAAGGTATGTTACCGGAATATCGGAGCTTGACCGTGTGCTCGGCGGCGGAATAGTCAAAGGATCGCTGATACTTTTAAGCGGAGATCCCGGAATCGGCAAATCTACTCTTCTCATGCAGGTCTGCGGAAAGCTTAGTGATAAGAAGGTATTATATGTAACAGGCGAAGAGTCGATAAGGCAGCTTAAGCTCAGGGCGGACAGGCTCGGCGTCAGCGGAGACGGAATACTTTTGATGTCGGAAACCGACGTGCTTGCCATCCGTGAAAGGATATCCGAGATCAAGCCGGATCTTGTTATGATAGATTCCATTCAGACAATGTATCTTTCCGAACTGAGTTCTTCTTCGGGCAGTGTGGCTCAGGTAAGGGAATGCACAAATATTATATTAAGGGTCTGCAAGTCGCTTGAGATCCCCGGCATTCTTGTCGGTCATGTGAATAAAGACGGCGCAATAGCGGGTCCTAAGGTCATGGAGCACATAGTTGATGCGGTACTTTATTTTGAGGGTGACAAAAACTATTCTTACCGTATGCTGAGGGCGGTAAAGAACCGCTACGGGTCGACGAACGAGATTGGAATATTCGAAATGGACGACTGCGGTCTTTCTGAAGTCGCCAATCCCTCTTCGGCTCTGATATCGGGCAGAGCGCACGGAGTTTCGGGCAGCTGCGTTTGTTGCTCAATGGAAGGCAGCAGACCTATTCTGACCGAGATACAGGCGCTTGTCAGTTCTACAGGATTCGGGAATCCGAGGCGTATGTCCACCGGTTTTGACTACAACAGAATGAATCTGTTGCTTGCGGTTCTTGAAAAGCGTATGGGATTTTATTTTTCTAATCTCGATGTATATCTGAATGTTGTCGGCGGATTAAGGCTTGATGAGCCTGCGACCGACCTTGCGGTGGCTCTTTCACTTGTCTCGGGATTAAAAGACAGGGCAATTCCCGATGATATTGTGGCATTCGGCGAGATCGGTCTGTCGGGCGAGCTTCGCAGCGTTCCGCGTGCCGTATCGCGTGTAAACGAGATCAGCAGGCTCGGATTCGGAAAGGTCATCGTGCCCACCGCCGCATATCCGCAGCTCAAAGGAAAGACATTCGGCTCAACCGAGATTGTTTTCTGCAGAAATATTGCCGACGCCGTCGGTGCCGCTTTTTAGTCGTATTCCCTGCTCTGTCGGGCAGTTTGACGCTCGGTTGCCGAGCGGTGATATTTTTTCTTTCATACAATAACCGTCTATTTGAAAAGCGCAATCGGAGCTGCATTTTTTCACCGGGTATCACCTCGCACGATTATTGTTTGTCTCATACCGAGGCGTTATTCGGTGAAGCATCGCCGTTATGTTGATTTTATAATGATTTTAATTCGGGAAGTGAAAAAATGATAGAGATCAGAACGATCGACGCGCAGCACAAGGAGGATATAAATATTCCGAATGAGCCGTTTTGTCTGTTCGGGAAAATGTTTCCCGAATACAACGGTAAAGATTGGAAATATCAGATCTTACCCTATCCGTCGGATTGCGTAACCGAGATGTGTTTTCCCGACGAGAACTACAATTATGATTTTATGTCGGGCTGTGTGTTTCTCGGAGCATATGACGGTGACGAATGTATCGGGCTCGCCGTTCTGAAACCCGGCTTTTTCAAATATATGTACCTGTACGATCTGAAGGTCAATGTTAAATACCGCCGTCAGCACGTCGGGAAAAAGCTGATACAAAAAGCAAAGCAGGTGGCTGCCGAGCGCGGATACAGCGGGCTTTACACGCAGTGTCAGGACAACAACCCCGGCGCCTGTCTGTTTTACCTCAATTCCGGTTTTTATATCGGCGGCATTGATACCAATATTTACCGACATACCACGCAGGAAGGCAAAATTGATATTGTCTTTTATTGTGAATCGGGCAAATGATCCGACGATGCTGCGATCCGATGACCCGCAGGAGGATGCATACGGATGCTTTATGCGGTCGTATAATGCAGAGTTTTGCTCTGCGCGTGAAAAAAGCCGTTAACGGAGAGATCAACTCCCGTAAACGGCTTATTTGTTATACTTTTTCAGTTCCGTCTGCGATGCGGACGCACTTTACTGCTTTAACTAAGCACGGTTATTTCCTTTTATCACCTTTGCCGTCATAGGCAGGGTTGAAAGCGTAGAAGTTCTTAGAATCAAGTCTGTCCTGAACCAATCTCAGTCCTTCGCCGAATCTTTGGTAATGGACGACCTCTCTCTGTCGGAGGAATTTAATTGCATCGCGCACATCGGGTTCGTCTGTACAGAACCTCAGAATATTATCATATGTGGTTCGTGCTTTTTGTTCTGCTGCAAGGTCTTCGTGAAGGTCTGTAATCGGGTCGCCTTTTACCGCAAAACAGTTTGCATCAAAGGGAACGCCCGACGCACTTGAGGCGTATACTCCGGCGGTATGATCGACGAAATAGGCATCGAAGCCGCCTTTCTTGATATCCTCTTCGGTCATATTGCGTGTGAGCTGATATACTATCGAGCCGATCATTTCCAAATGTCCGAGTTCCTCGGTACCGACATCGGTCAGGAGCCCTTTAAGTTCGGCATAAGGCATTGAGTAGCGTTGGCTCAGGTAACGAAGGCTTGCGCCGAGTTCGCCGTCGGGGCCGCCGTATTGCGTGATAATAAGTTTTGCAAGAGCGGGGTTTGTGCTCTTGATCTTTATAGGATATTGAAGTTTTTTAACATAATTCCACATCAGTCAGCGTCCCCTTCCCACGGCCACGGATCGTTTAACCATTTGAATCCGCCTTCGGCAAACACCGTTCCGGATACAAGCGGACCGTACTTTTGTTCATATTCCGCCATTAATTTTTTGTATTTCTCCGTATACTTTTCGAGTGCTGCGAGGGCTGCCTCGTTATTGGGGTGCGTGTCAAGAAAAATATGTG
>CAKRVQ010000097.1 GCA_934408795.1 uncultured Eubacteriales bacterium | reverse complement strand
CTCCCGTTTGCCGCGCGCTTCGCGCGCGGCGCGGCGCCTTCGGCGCTCCCGCACGGGGCTTGCTCATAGCCGATCGACCGACTGAGTTAACGGGACATCGGCTATTCCCCTGCCGAAAATGCATCTTCTATATGATGTATAAAATATCGCGGTCTTCCGTCGTCATACTTAACTAAAACCTCTATGACATCAAAACGCGGCTCCAGTCCGAGATCGTTGTACATCAGGTAAAACTCCGCTGCGGACACTATCCTTCTGCGCTTTGCGTAGTTTACATAATCCGCAGGTCTGCCGTAGTCGGTATGCGATCGGGTCTTGACCTCAACAAAAGCCAAGACCCCGTCCTTTTCGGCGACGACATCTATCTCGCCGTAACGGCACCCGTAGTTCATCGTATGTATCAGGTATCCCTTGCTTTTAAGATACTCTGCAGCAATCCGTTCTCCGTTTTTTCCTGTTTCACGACTGTTGTTTTTCATATAGCTTTTTTAAGAAGCTCGGCCTGTGAATTTCGGAGGCGCCGTATTTCAGTATTGCGTTTCGGTGTTCCTCCGTGCCGTAGCCCATATGCTTTGAAAATCCGTATTGCGGATAAAGCGCATCGTATTCAAGCATCAATCTGTCCCTTGTGACCTTGGCAAGCACCGATGCCGCTGCTATTGAGCAGCTCTTTGCATCTCCCTTTACGACCGTCAGTGACGGGATCGCAAGCTCGGGAGGCGTGCGGTTGCCGTCGATGAGTGCAAAATCCGCAGCAGGCGAAAGCTTCTCAGCAGCCCGACACATTGCAAGATATGTAGCGCCCAAAATATTGAGCCTTTCGATCTCATCGACCGACGCAAACGCAATCCCGAAGCACACCGCCTCGGAAACGATAATATCGTAAAGCTTCTCCCTCTTTGCGGCGGACAGCTTTTTTGAATCGTTTAAGCCTTCGATCACACAGTCGGTCGGCAATATGACCGCCGCGGCGCAGACAGGGCCCGCAAGGGGTCCTCTCCCCGCTTCGTCTATTCCGCATATCGAACGGAAGCCTCTTTCGGCGCAAGCTCGTTCGTATTCAAAATCCGGCATTTATATCATACCTTCTCTATTGTTATCTTTCCGAGTTTGCAGTTCTTAAACTCATCAAGAAGCATGGCCGCGGTCCTTGTCTCGTCGATCTCTCCGCCGCGGACAACAAACCCGCGTTTTTTGCCTATCGCACATAATAGCTCATATCCGATTATTCCGGTATCTCCTTCGCCTACGGTTTCGGGGTCTATACCGTATCTGTCGTACAGAGAACGGGGATATTTTTCTTTCAGAAATTCGCAGAGTCTGACTGCAAGGCCCTCGGTATCGACCACTTCGCCCTTGACCGAACCGATGAATGCGAGATGCTCTCCCACCGTCTTATCTTCAAATTTCGGCCACAGAACTCCGGGCGTGTCAAGCAATTCAAGCTCTTTATCAACGGAGTACCATTGGTTTCCCTTTGTGACTCCCGGTCGGTTTTCGCTTTTTGCCTTGCCGACACCCGCAACGCGGTTTATAAAGGTAGACTTGCCGACATTCGGTATTCCGACCACCATAACACGCAGCGTCTTCCCTACCATTCCTTTTTCACGATAGCTGCGGAGCTTATCGGCGAGCACCCTTTTGACCGTGGGAGAGAAATTGTTTATTCCCTTGCCCGTGCGGCAATCGGTCGGTATTGCGGCTATTCCCGCTTCCGAGTATTTTTTGACCCATGCCGCCGTGGCTGCATCGTCTGCCATATCACATTTGTTGAGTATTATCACGCGCGGCTTTCCCGACACAATGCGGTCAAGATCCGGGTTACGGCTGCTTAACGGTATTCTCGCATCAACGATCTCCGCAACCGCATCGGTGAGCGGCAGGAGCTTTTTGATCTCTCTTTCCGCCTTTGCCATGTGTCCCGGGAACCACTGTATATTCTGAACTTCGCTCATGACACGACCCCGAACATATCGGTTACCGAATTCCTTCTCTCGGGAACCCTGTACACTCTTAACAGTGCCTTGCCGAGAACATACCGCTTATCGACAAGTCCGATCCTTTTATCCCTGCTGTCAAGGGATTCGTTTCTGTTGTCTCCGAGGACAAATATCTGGTTTTCACCCACCCTGAGCGGGAAAGTCATATCGTATTGCTTTGTTGTGGGGGTCTTTATATAATCCTCTTTGAGCTCTTCACCGTCCACATAGACGGTGCCGGTTGCGAAGTCGATATCGACCGTCATTCCTTCGGTTGCTATCACGCGCTTGATTATAGGCTCCTGAGATTCGGAAATATCCGAATAAGCGTTGGTGTAATTTCTTGATATAACAACGACATCGCCGCACTTCGGAGTATAGAACGCATTCGAGATTATGATCCTGTCACCCTCAAAGCAGGTATTCTGCATTGAGGGGCCGACTATTCCGACGACCCTGAACACAAATGTAAAGAGCAGGATAACGGTCACCACCGCAACGGTCACCGAATCAAGCCATTCAAGAGCGTTTTTTACGGTATTGTCATCCTTCTTATCGTTGTTTACCGACGCCGCAGGTGACGAGTCATTCGACAAGTTGTTCGACGAGTCATTCAATGAGTTATCCGACGGGTCATTCGATGAGTCATCTGATAAATTTGATGAGATCAATGAGTTATCCGACAAATCATCCGATGAATTATGAGCCGTATCATTTTTACGGAAACTCTCGGGCTCAACGGGTTGAACGCTTAAAGCTTCGTCCCTCTCGGTCGCGCCGAACAGATCATCTGCCATATCCGATACCTCCCTTTTTGATTGCGGTATTGCGATTTTGCGAAACAACTTATAAAAATGCGGTCTTTAAGAAATCGCCGACTTAAAGCAATACCGACTTAAGAAAACACGGGGCTGTCAAAACCCGACAGCCCCGTTGCAAGTCAAACCTATATGTTTTCTTTAACCTTCGCAGCCTTGCCGACTCTGTCACGGAGATAGTAAAGCTTAGCTCTGCGCACGCGACCCTTTCTGACTGTCTCAACCTTGACGACATTGGGTGAGTGAACAGGGAACACACGCTCAACGCCTACGCCGAACGAAATGCGGCGGACGGTGAAGGTCTCAGCGATTCCGCTGTTGTTTTTGGCGATGACGGTTCCTTCAAAAACCTGAATTCTTTCTCTCTCGCCTTCACGAATCTTTACATGCACGCGAACGGTGTTACCGATCACGATCTGGGGAACCTCTTCTTTGAGCATTCCGGCAGAAATCATTTTTACTGCATCCATCAATGCATCCTCCTTAATGTACCTCAGACATTCGTGCCGCTTCTCCGGCAGAGGACTGCCCGCTTTGGTGTCGATCTTTCGGCATCAAACCCACCGATAAGGAATTCGGTGAAATCAAATGCTAAAATATGATAACACAGTTTTCACTGTATTGCAATACTTTTTTTACAAAATGTGTAAATTCGGCTTATATCGAAGGTCGGCTTAAAAGACACCGCAGGAAAATCTATACTAAAAATCTCCGAACCCCTGATCATCTATGATAAGATCCGCAAGAGCGCGGTATTGGTAATCGCCGTTTGCGGTAAGTTTCGGATGCTTGATTGCGATCGCCGTGCCTCTTGCGACACTGATCCTCGGCTCGTCATAAGCCTTTACGGCAATTCCGAGCTTGCTCTCAAGATACTCCTTCATACCGTACAGTTCCGAGCCGCCGCCTGTAAGGTATATGCCTCCGGATGCGATATCCGCAACAAGATCAGGCGGTGTTTTTTCAAGCAGGGATCTTATCGACTGATATATGGTCCTCATATTATCGACAAGCGCCAGGCGCACATCCTCGGATGTGATCTCAAAGAATTTCGGCTTTCTCGCAAAGTTTTCCATTCCGCTTGAACGCATTGTGAGGGTAACGTTTCTCGGCATAGCGCCGCCTATCTGCTTCTTTATTGCCTCGGCGGTCCTGTGTCCTATGTTAACTCGGTATTTTTTCTTGACATATCTTATTATCGACTCATCGAAATCAAACGATGCGCAGGGCACCGATGCACTTTTCACAAAGCCGCCCATTGAAATGACGGCAACATCGGTCGTTCCCGCGCCGATATCCGCCACCAGATACCCTTTCGGGTGTGAAAAATCAAGCTTGAATGCAATGGCATCGGCAAGAGGAGCTTCTATCGTACGAACATTTCTCCCGCCCGACAACTCTATAGCCTTTGCGACCGAGCGATGCTGGACCGATGTGACTCCGAACGGCATTGCCACCATTATCTGCGGCTTCAGGACTTTATTGCTGAATGCTTCGGTCATAAAGGCACGCAGCATTTTTTCGGTCAACTCATAGTCAGCCACAACGCCCCTTACTATCGGATACACTATCTCGATCTCCGGAGGATTTTTATCTATCATCTCATATGCCTTGGAGCCGAAGGCTATCGGTTCGAAACTATCCGCATCGACGGCGACGACCGACGGCTGCTCAAGCAGCACCTTTGAGCTTGAGGATATGACTGTTTTATATGAGCCGAGGTCAATACCTATGTTTGAAGGCATGGCTTTACTTCCTCGTGTAAGAATTACGGTCACGGGACCTATTCGACAGGCGGCTGCCTGCGGCGGGATTAGATTCCAGTCGGATTACTGCCGTTATCGGTACGAACCGTTACTACCATTATATTCTATATTATCCGGATTTACAAGGTGTTTTTTACAGGTTACCGCAGCTGCGGCGCATATCACCGATGAAGCTCCGCCGACCAAAAGAATGTGTGCACACTCGTTGAGCGTGGCCCCCGAGGTCTTTATATCATCGACCAGCAACAGTCTCTTGCCCCTGACATCCGCACCCTTTGCCAAACTGTATATTCCCTTTACATTTTCACGGCGCATTTCGAAGGTCAGCTTATGCTGGCTTTCACGAAGGATGGTTTGTTTCAAAAGCCCTTCATATCCGATCCCGAGTTCCTTCGCAATATATCCTGCCAGGACCGCCGCGTGGTCAAAGCCTTTAAGTCTCAGTTCCTTTATATGCATAGGCACGCTGCATACCGCATCGAACCGACTTCCCGGGAATCTGTCCTCCACCCTTTTCGCGACTTCGTGCGAGAAAAACTCCGCGCTCTCCCAGCTCTTGTGTCTTTTGATCCCGACGACACCGGCTGCCGCCGCTCCCTCATATCTGAACGGTGCGGCAATACCCTTAAACACAAA
>CAKRVQ010000096.1 GCA_934408795.1 uncultured Eubacteriales bacterium | reverse complement strand
GAGGACCCTCCCGCCGAATAATTCGCACCTGCGGAGTTCTTTTTTCTTCTTGATGCCATTATTTCATCGTAGGCGTTATTGATCTCCTGCATCTTTTCACCCGCGAGATCGGAAAGGGGGTTATCGGTATAATTATCGGGGTGATATTTTCTGGCAAGATCGCGGTATGCCGCTTTGATCTCATCATCGGTTGCGTTTTTTGAAACGCCGAGGACCTGATAGGGGTCTTTCATTTTTTCTTCTCCTTGAATATCGTATTACCGACCTCTTCCAGTCCGTAAACGATTATATTTTCAATGATCGGTTTGTATTTCACATTACCGAGCAGTGCAAAATCATCTTTCAGCAACACCGCGCAGGTATTCATCAACGGCAGGGCTTTTTCACGGCAGCGGGATATGTTTTCCTCCGAAGCAAAGGGATTGAAATTACCGCTTTTGATGTCTTTTTCGACATCCGCTGCGGCATCTGCTGTATAGACCCACTTTCCGATAAGGTATCCCATTTCCGAAAACACGCGTCTGTCAAACTCGTTTTCAGCCATCATACCGAACAATCGTCTCATTGCCGCCGCGGTGGGTTCCGCTGCGGCGTCGATCCCGCATTCGCCGCCCTTTGACTCGACCTCGCACTGACGCTTTAAGTATTCGTCCGTTGTTTGTGCTGCCTCGGGCCAAAGAGCCGCCGCCTTTGCCGCTTTTCTTTTTATCCACAGATGCAGCAGTCTGTATATCTGTCTTTTCACAATACCGCTGTCGGCGATCCCGTCCTTTATCTTTCCTTCCGAAAGCAGCACGAGCACCGCCGCGGTGTATTCGGTCTTTGAAGGGAGACTTTTACAGTAGATGCACTTCTTTAGCGGATTGCAGACACATCTCCGCTTTTCGTACTCGACGCAGCCTTCGTCGGTGCAGCTGCCGAGCATCAGCATAAAAACGGCATCGTAGCTCAGCAGCATACGGGTCGTCGGACCGTAGACCTTTCCGAGCGTTTTGCACAGGGTGCAGTAAAGCGCCTTATAGGTATCGTATTCCTTAAAGCGCATTTCCGACCTGCACGCACGGACAAATCCGAACACCCGTATCACTCTCCCCTCTTAACTAAACATTTTAATATAACGCCCGCAGTCTATAGTTAATAATGTGTGAATTTTTTATTGCACGCTCCGCCGCAGAAAACGGGTTTTCCTGCCGCGGCAGATAATGATTCATTTTACGCCGCGGCAAACGGTTTTACGACTGTCAGGCAGCGCAGTCTGTCGCGGCAGTGTGCTTTTACGGCGAGCGTTTTATTTGCCTTTCTTCAAAAGAGGTGCAAGGTAGTTGCCGGTATATGATCCTTCGACCTTTGCCACCTGCTCGGGTGTACCGCAGGCGACAAGTGTGCCGCCCTTATCCCCGCCCTCGGGTCCGAGGTCGATTATATAGTCCGCGACCTTGATAACATCAAGGTTATGCTCTATAACGATCACCGAATTGCCGGCGTCGGTAAGGCGGTCAAGGACATTTATCAGTCTGTGCACATCGGCGGTATGGAGACCGGTCGTGGGTTCGTCCAGGATATATACCGTCTTTCCCGTCGGGCGCTTTGACAATTCCGCAGCCAACTTTACGCGCTGCGCCTCGCCGCCCGAAAGGGTCGTTGCGGGCTGACCGAGTTTCAGATATCCGAGGCCCACATCGTTGAGGGTCTCAAGTTTTCTCGTTATTTTCGGAATGCTTGAGAAAAATCCGAGTGCTTCGTCGACCGTCATTTCAAGGACATCGTAAATGTTTTTGCCCTTATACTTTATTTCAAGGGTCTCCCTGTTGTATCTCGTGCCTCCGCACACCTCGCAGGGAACATACACATCCGGCAGAAAATGCATTTCTATCTTTTTTATGCCGTCGCCCTCGCATGCCTCGCAGCGTCCGCCTTTGACATTGAACGAGAACCTGCCTGCATTATATCCGTGCATTTTTGCTTCCTTCGTGGAGGCGAAAAGCTCTCTTATATCATTGAAGACCCCGGTATATGTCGCAGGATTTGAGCGCGGGGTTCTGCCTATCGGCGACTGGTCTATGGCAATTATCTTGTCAAGGTATTCCACACCGTCCACGCCGTCGCTTTTTCCGGGGAAGGTATGCGCCCTGTTGAGTTCCGCCGCGAGGGTCTTATACAGTATCTCATTGATAAGCGAAGATTTTCCCGACCCCGAAACTCCCGTTACACAGACGAGCTCGCCGAGCGGGATCTTCACCGTGATATTTTTAAGATTGTTTTCCCTTGCCCGCTTCACGGTAAGGTATTTGCCGTTACCCTTACGACGCTTTTCGGGGACCGGGATCTTCTTTCTTCCTGTTATATAGTCCGATGTTATCGATTCGGTGCATTTTTTCAGATCTTCGACCGTGCCCGAGAAGACAAGCTCTCCGCCGTGCACTCCCGCGCCCGGTCCTATATCGACGATATAGTCCGCCGAGAGTATGGTTTCCTCGTCGTGTTCAACGACTATCAGCGTGTTGCCCTGATCGCGCAGGTCACACAGAGCCTTCAGAAGCTTGGAATTATCACGCTGGTGAAGTCCTATGCTCGGCTCATCCAGAATATACAGAACGCCCATAAGTGCGGAGCCTATCTGAGTCGCAAGTCTTATACGCTGACTTTCGCCGCCCGAAAGGCTGCCCGCAGAGCGCGACAATGTAAGATATCCGAGTCCGACGGTGTTAAGAAATTCCAGTCTCTGGATTATTTCCTTTACTATCGGAGCCGCGATGGTTTCGGCATTACCCGTGAGTTTCAGGGATTTCATAAAGTCTATCGCATCGGTCACCGATTTGTCGCACAGTTCCTTTATATTGAGTCCGCCCACGGTCACCGAAAGGACCTCGGGTTTAAGTCTCGCGCCGTGGCAATCCGGGCATTCGCATTCAGCCATGACCGACTGTATCTCGGCGCGCGCCCACTCGCTTGAGGTCTCTTTGTAGCGTCTTTCGAGATTATTGATTATGCCCTCAAATGCCGCGCTGTATTTACCGCCGCCCCAATCCGAATTACGGCTGAAGTTGATCTTTTCATTACTGCTGCCGTACAGAAGGACCTGTTTTGCCTCCTCGGGGATATCCTTAAACGGCGTATCCAATGTAAATCCGTATTTTTCGGCTATACCGTTATAATACATTTTGGCTATCGTATCGTTATCGCCGCCGCGCCAGGCATTCACGCCCCAGCCCGTAGCCTTAACGCATCCCTCGCCGAGCGACTTATCGGTATCCGGTATCACGAGGGACGGATCGACCTTCATAAACACACCGAGTCCCGCGCAGGTCGGGCAGGCGCCGAAGGGGCTGTTAAAGGAAAACATACGCGGTGAGAGTTCGGGGACACTGACCCCGTGCTCGGGGCAGGCGTAGTTCTCCGAAAAGAGCATTTCCTCGCCGCCGATCACATCTATTATGACCGTTCCGCCCGACAATCCGAGCGAAGTTTCGACTGCCTCCGAAAGGCGCGATTCGATTCCTTCTTTTACGACCAGTCGGTCAACAATGACTTCTATATTGTGTCTTATATTTTTTTCAAGCTTGATCTCCTCGGAGAGGTCATAGACATTACCGTCGACGCGCACCCTTACATATCCTGATTTTCTGATCCCGTCCAGTTCCTTTTTGAACTCACCCTTTTTCGACCTTGCCACGGGAGCGAGCACTTGGAGCTTGGTTCCCGTTTCCAGCTTCATAATACGGTCTGTCATCTGATCAACGGTCTGGCGGTCTATCACTCTTCCGCAGACAGGGCAGTGAGGCACTCCGGCGCGGGCATAAAGCAGGCGGAGATAATCGTATATCTCGGTGACGGTCCCCACCGTGGAGCGCGGATTCTTTGAGGTCGTTTTCTGATCTATGGATATAGCGGGAGAAAGTCCCTCTATCGAATCCACATCGGGCTTGTCCATTTGTCCGAGGAACATACGGGCATAGGATGACAGGGATTCGACATACCGCCTCTGTCCTTCCGCGTATATCGTATCAAAGGCGAGCGACGATTTGCCGGAACCCGAAAGTCCCGTAAAGACCACAAGTTTATCCCTCGGGATCTCCACATTTATGTTTTTCAGATTGTTTGCCCGCGCACCGCGGACGGTGATCTTATCGGTTGCCATTATTTGCTCTCTCTCAGTTTTTGTATTCTGTCGCGCAGATAGGCGGCATGCTCAAATTCAAGCATACGGGAGGCGGATTTCATTTCGGCGGTCAATCTCTTTATGAGCGCTTCTTTCTCGGCGGGAGACAACCGCTTATCGCCTTTAGCCGAGCCTTTATCCGTCTTTTTATCCTTCGGAGTCATTTCTATTATATCGCGCACTCCCTTGATGATCGTTTTCGGGACGATCCCGTGCGCCTCATTATAAGCGCTCTGCACCGCGCGGCGGCGGTTTGTCTCGCGTATCGCCCGCTCCATTGAAGGGGTCACGGTGTCGGCATACATTATCGCCTTACCCGATGCGTTTCGGGCGGTCCTTCCTATCGTCTGTATCAAAGAGGTCTCACTGCGCAAAAAGCCTTCTTTATCCGCATCAAGTATTGCGACGAGGGAGACCTCGGGAATGTCAAGCCCCTCTCTTAACAGGTTGATACCGACCAGCACATCGAATTCACCGAGTCTCAGGTCACGGATTATCTCCATTCTTTCGACCGTGTCGACATCATAGTGCATATACCTTACCTTTATGCCAAGGCCCTCAAGATATTCGGTCAGATCCTCTGCCATTTTTTTGGTAAGTGTCGTAACAAGTACCCTTTCGTGCTTTTCGCGCCTTATATTGATCTCGGATATCAGGTCGTCTATCTGTCCCTCAACGGGTCGCACCTCGACTTCGGGATCAAGAAGTCCCGTAGGTCTTATCACCTGCTCGGCGATCCTTCCCGCGTGTGCGCGTTCAAAGTCCCCGGGGGTTGCCGAAACATATATCGCCTGATTGATCTTTGAATAGAATTCATCGAATTTGAGCGGTCGGTTATCGTATGCGCTCGGAAGTCTGAACCCGTAGTCAATAAGGTTCTTTTTGCGCGAAAAGTCGCCGCCGTACATTCCCCTTACCTGAGGGAGGGTGACATGGGATTCATCGACAAACAGTAAAAAGTCATCCGGAAAATAGTCAAGCAGGGTAAAAGGTGTGCAGCCGGGTTCTCTTCCCGACAATACGCGTGAGTAGTTTTCTATACCCTTACATAT
>CAKRVQ010000095.1 GCA_934408795.1 uncultured Eubacteriales bacterium | reverse complement strand
AAGTTGTACAACATCCTTTCGATCATAATATTTATCGCCGTGTTTGCGGGGGCAACATTTGCAATAGGTCCGAAGCTGATATTGACCGTGAAAGAGCCCGAAAAATTCAACGCCTTTATACATGACAACCTGTTTTCGGGTGTCCTGATATTTCTCGGAATACAAATACTCCAGGTGTTTTTTGCTCTTATCCCCGGCGAGCCGATCGAGTTGTTCTCGGGCTATGCTTTCGGCTGGTTCTGGGGCACAGTTCTCTGCCTCGCGGGATGTCTCATTGCCTCTGCGTGCGTCTTTTTGCTCACGAGAAAATTCGGCAAGAAATTCACCTATATCGTCTTTGCGGAGGACAAGCTGAACAATCTCAAATTTATGCAGAGCGAAGAAAAGGTCGAGCTTATGATGTTCCTTCTCTTCTTCATTCCGGGGACCCCTAAGGATCTTCTGACCTACTTTGCGGGTCTGACAAAGATCGATATGAAAAAATTCTTACCCATTTCGACGGTTGCGAGGATTCCGTCCGTGCTCACATCGGCTCTTGCGGGAAGCTCGCTTATGCAAAAAAACTATGTCACCTCGGCAATAGTTTTCGGGATCACCGCCGTTATCAGCGGTGTCGGTATACTTATATACCGCTTGATATCAAAGCGCCGCGCGGAAAAGATCGGCAGATCGGCAACGGACAGTGATGAGGGACAGTTATCCGAAACCGATGCCGCCTTCGACTTCGACAACGTCGCCATGACCGATACGGCAGACGCCGCAGCCGATACCGATATAACAAGCACTGCTGACAAAACAGATTCGACAGGTGCCGCTGATGAAAAAGGCACAGCGGGCGCCGACGCAAACACCGACGCTGCCGAAGGCGATGAAGACCGACAAATAAGCAGATCCGAATGAGCAGATCCGAATGAGTCGGTCACGAAAAAACTCCGAATCACGCCGATAATAACATCCCGAATCATATACTCAGATTACGGAAAAGTCAAGTCCCGCGATCATAGCAAATGTCGGGTGTTGATTTAATCCTTCGCGTATAGTATAATGATGTTGCACTTTATTCGCACAAAAAGATCCTACTCTTATAATGAAAGGTGTTTTTAAATATGAAGATCAAAGATAACTATGTGCTCACAAAGGTAGTCGACTCCTATATTGCAGTCCCCGTCGGTTCGGGAAATGTTGATTTGAACACCATAATTTCACTCAATGAGACGGGTGCTTTCATCTGGAACCTCATGAAAGAGGATATTGAAAAGGAAGCGGTCATTGAAGCTATGCTGAATGAATACGATGTAAGCCGTGAACAGGCAGAGGCGGATGTGGACAAGTTTATTTCACAGGTCAAAGAGGCTGATCTGCTCAAATGAGAAAGGCCGTAACCTCCGTTTCGATGAAGGAGCTTTCTTCCGTCATCTCAGGTATCGTCTCGTCCGGCGACGATGTCACACTTTGCGTCACGGGATACAGTATGCTGCCCTTGTGGCGCGACAGACACAACAATGTCGTTCTCACGGCTTGCGACCCGAGTCGATTGAAAAAGTTTGAAATTCCGCTTTACCGCCGCAAAAACGGTCAATATGTTCTTCACCGCATCATAAAGGTATATGATGACTGTTTTGATCTCGCGGGTGACGCTCAAACGGAAATTGAGCGTTCTCTCCCCAAGAGCTGCGTGATCGCAGTCGTCAAAGGCTATTATAACGAACGCGGAAAGTATGTCTCCTGCGACAGTTTCCGCTATAGGTTGTATTCCCGCCTTTGGACGGCGATACTGCCGCTCAGAAAGTATCCCCTTTTATTGTACAAAAAAACGGTCCTGCGGCTAAGGCTTCGCAATGACCGCAAAAAGACAGATATGTGATCGCGATATCTCCGCTCAATGCCGGGATATCGCGTTTTTTGTTTGCATTTTCATTTTTCCGTTACGCACAAACGGAAACCGGCCGAAATCATGCGGAGCCGCGGCGACCCGAAGGGTCGCCCGAACGGGCGGGTCATCATTTCGCTAACAACTAAGTCAGATATGCGCATTCTAAACACGGGCGCACAAAAAAAGACCGCGCCGCCCGTTTTGCCGCGCCTTCGGCGCGGCGCGGCTCCGCATGGCATACCTTTTGCACGGCATCCTCTTATTAAGCAAAGACCGCGCCGCAATGATATACGATTATTAAATGCCGGGCGAATAATAATATATATGCAAACGATGCCTTGACAAACATCTTCGTCGGATGTATAATTACCTTTGCAAATTTGCGAAACATTCGCAAATCTAAGGAGCTGACAATGTCAAAATACTCAACGGCTCAGCGAAAAGTGCTGACGGATTTTCTGAAATCGAATCACGACCGACTTTTTACGGTCAAACAGATATCGGATGCCCTTACCGACCGCGGCATCAGTATGAGCGCGGTCTACAGAAACCTGAATGAGCTTGAAAGCGAGGGCTTGGTAAGCCGTTCGGCGTTTGAGGGCAGCCGTGAAATGTATTACCAATACATCGACCCCGAGCACTGCGAAAACCGCATACATCTCACCTGCACCGAATGCGGCAAGACACTTCATCTGTGTGACGGTGCCGCTCGGGCGCTGAATGAAGCGGTAAAGAGTGAGGGCTTTTGCCTGAGTCCCTCAAAATCCACCATTTACGGAATATGCGAAAAATGCAGTCGGGAAGGAAAATGATGAAAAAACGCGATCAAACATCCCGCCGTCTGACTCTGCGGTCGGTCGCTCTTCCGATCTTGCTTGCTTTGTTCCCCTTCATTTTGTTTACGAGCGGCTGCGCTCCCGTGGAAAAGAAGGTCGGCAAGACGGCGCTTTGCTCCGTGTTCCCCGTATACGATTGGATGCGCGAGCTTACCGCAGGCGTGGCAGACGGCGTCAGACCGACCCTGCTCAATAAAAACGGTGCGGATATGCATAGCTATCAGCCCTCGGCGGCTGATATAGTGAATATTGCGGGTTCGGATCTGTTCGTCTGCATAGGCGGCTTTTCCGACTCCTGGATCGGTGATATTCCGACCTCAATGAACACCTCTCAGCTTCGTGTTTCTCTGTATGCCGAGCTCTTCGGCGAAGATGCCGAGCGCGAATCCGTCGAGCATGAGTCCGAAGAACACCGCGGTGAAGATTCCCCGCTCCACGATCACACCGACGACGGACACGGGGGCTACAACGGAACCGTGCCCGCGCCCTCTTTGCCGGACGAGCATATCTGGTTGTCGCTGAAAAACGCCGTAAGAGCCTGCGAGATCCTCACCGAAAAGCTTTGCGCTGTCGACCCCGAAAACAGTTCCGCCTACAGAAAAAACTGCGATTCATATACCGAAAAGCTCAAGACCCTCAGCGATGAATATGAATCGGCTGCGAATGAGAGCGATTGCCGCTCAATACTGTTTGCCGACCGCTTTCCGTTTTCGGGTCTGATGCAGGACTGCGGTATATCGGTCTATTCTGCCTTTTCGGGATGCTCTTCGGAAACCGACGCGGGATACGACACGATAGCCAGACTTGCCGAGGCTCTTCACACTACAGGGCTCAGAGGTGTAACGGTTACCGAAAGCAGCGACAAAAGGCTCGCCGAAACCGTTATAAAGACCTGCAATGACCCCGAACGTCGTATTTTCGTGCTTGATTCAATGCAATCCGTAACAGAAAAGCAGGTACTTGAGGGAAAGACATATCTCGGCACTGCCCGGGAAAATTTATCGGTATTTAAGGAAGCAATAAACAAATGTCAATGATAAAGTGCAGGGATCTCGTTCTCGGCTATGACGGAAAACCCGCTGCCGAAAACATAAGCTTCACCGTTGAAAGCGGTGACTATCTGTTCGTTATAGGTGAAAACGGTTCGGGTAAAACGACACTTATGAGGGCGCTGCTCGGACTTCACCCGCCGATATCCGGCACCATTACTTTCGGCGACGGTCTGCGTCGGGGAGAGATTGGGTACCTCCCCCAACAGACAAATGTTCAGCGCGATTTTCCCGCTTCGGTAAAAGAGGTTGTTTTATCCGGTTGTGCCGCCCGTAACGGGATGCGCCCCTTTTATTCCGCATCACTGAAGCGGCGTACCGAAGAAAAGCTCCGCCTTATGGGAATTTCTCATCTCGCCGACCGCAGTTACAGAGAGCTCTCGGGCGGTCAGCAGCAAAGAGTCCTGCTCGCCAGAGCACTTTCTGCGGCAGACAAAGCCCTGCTGCTCGACGAACCCGTCACGGGACTTGATCCAAATGCCGCCGAGGAGATGTATGCGGAAATAAAAAGGCTGAACCTAGAAGAAAAGATGACTGTGATAATGGTCTCTCACGACATAGAAGCTGCAGAGCGGTTTGCCACACATATTTTAAGAATAGGACGCAAAGCGTTTTTCGGCACCGCAGAGGATTACTTCAACGGTACGCCTGCTCCGGGGAGGGAAGAAAATGAGTGACATATTTTCAAGACTCGCGGAGTATCTAGGATATCCGTTTGTTCGGTATTCGCTTATCGTAGGCGTTCTCATATCCCTCTGCACCTCTCTTTTCGGAGTTCCGCTGGTGCTGAAAAGGTTTTCATTTATCGGAGACGGGCTTTCCCATGTCGCTTTCGGAGCGCTCGCAATAGCCACCGTACTGAGGATCGGCAACAGCATGTATATCGTTTTGCCCGTGACCGCTGCCGCGGCAATATTTCTGACCGCGTCGGGCGGCGGAAAGGGGCGGACGCGCGGAGACGCCGCGATAGCAATGTTGTCTGTGGGTGCGCTTGCGGCGGGATATTTACTGCTTAATGTTTTTCCCGCATCCTCAAATGTTGCGGGAGATGTTTGCAGCACTCTTTTCGGCTCCTCTCTTATACTCACACTGTCCGAGGCGGAAGTATGGTTATCGGTCGTGCTCGCGGCAGTTACGATATTCCTCTTTGTTTTTAATTACAACCGTCTCTTTGCCATCACATTCGACGAAGATTTTTCGAAGGCAAGCGGCATAAACACAAGACTTTACGGTCTGCTGACCGCGACGGTAACGGCGGTCATTATTGTGCTCGCCATGAACCTTGTCGGCTCCCTTCTCATATCCGCGCTTGTTGTTTTTCCTGCAATGTCCGCCATGCGGGTATGCCGCAGCTACAAAGGAGTCACTGTATGCTCTGCAATAATTTCGGTATGCTGCACGCTTTTCGGCATTCTGTTTTCGATAGTTTTCGGAACCCCTGTCGGCTGCACCGTTGTACTTGCCGATGTGCTTGTCTACATCGTCACTTTTATATCAGG
>CAKRVQ010000094.1 GCA_934408795.1 uncultured Eubacteriales bacterium | reverse complement strand
GACGAGTATACTGCAAAAAATACGGTTCCGCCGAAAAGCAATGGTCTTTTCACAGGACACAGGTCTGCCGCTGCCCGTTTACCGCGCCTTCGGCGTGGGCGGCGCTGCCGCAGGTCGGTCTGCCTGCCGTTCCGCTCCCGTCAGCCTCAAGCTTGCGGGATCCGCCACCGGGTCGCAAGGCAGCATGAAAAGTCGGCGGTACAAAAAATTCTCTTAACCGCGAGAATACTCGGTAGGCGTCTTTCCCGTTGCCGCTTTAAAAGATTTGCAAAAGTGGAAAACGCTTGTGTATCCCGATGACAAGGCGACATCCTCAACTGTGGTATAGTCACCTTTAAGCAGCTCCTTTGCATATTTGATCCTCTGATCCGTAATATGCTTTTGAGGGGACACCCCGTAAACGGCTGTGAATATCTTTCTGAAATAAACTTCACTGATACCCGCCGCCTCCGCTATTACCGCATTGCTGATCGAAGGGTCCAAAAAATGCTCATTCATATACGCCACCGCCGCAGATATCTTATCGGACTTGCTTTTATAGCGATATTCACCGCTTTCGGCGGTAAGATATGCAATTATACGGTACAACTCACTCATGCATCGGCTGTGATATGCAGGCGCTTTTGCGTTCCACAGCCTGTAAAGCGGTATTATGTGCCTGATGATATCGCTCATTGCCGTAGGATCGAGCTCTGTCGGCTCCGTTCCGGGAAAGACGTCTATGTCAAAATCGACGGTGTAGCACGCCCCGGTTTCAAGAACCGAAAACTCGTACTCTATATTTTTTGGCAGAAACAGGCACTTTCCTTCACCTGATCGGAATGTCTTTCCGTTAAAGTTATAAACCGTTTTTCCTTCCGTCTTGAATATCAATCCGCAGCGCTCACGGTATATCCTTCTTTTTGTTACGGTCGATTTGAAGTCGGTGAGATTGACGGAATATATATTTGTAATAACTGCGTTTTCGAGAACCGTTTTGACCGCTCCTTTCTTCTTGCGGGTTCGCATGCGGTGCGGCTGTTATGTATGTACTATAGGATCGGCTCCCCCGTGCAAGGTGTTCGGTTTTATATAAAATAAATATATCACCGTTTGTCATCAAAAGCAAGAAAAAAGTATCAAAAATGACAATTATATCGTTTAATGCATTGCTGAATTTCGGAATAAAGCGTATAATTCTTATACCGAAAACAACAATTATGAAACGAGGAGATAAGAATGAGACCGTCTTTTGCGAATCATGATGCCCCGCTGATAGTCAGTGTGGTAAAAGGCAAGACCGTAAACGAAGTCAAGGGAGCGATCAAAAACGGTTGCGTAAACGGAGCAATGGCGTTTGATTTTCATCTTTCACCCTTGCCGAAAAGCGAAATCACGACGGAAAAGCTTAAACCCCTGTTTGACTTTACCGACAAGCCGGTTCTCGCACTTCATTACAACCAGGATTATTCGCTTAATACCATGAACGACAGTGACGATGAGCGCGCTCGGGAATTCATGATCGCCGTCGACGCGGGCGCCGCGGGAGTTGATATGCAGGGATACACCTTTGAACCCGACAGGAACACAAAGGCATCCCTTACCGTAGGCAATCCCGGCAGTGATATCAGTTTTGTTTCCGCCTGCCCGAACGAAGTCTCTCTCAACCCCGAAACAATAGCCCGACAGAAAGAATTCATTTCACGCGTACACGATAAAGGTGCGGAGGTGCTTTTGTCAACCCATACCGGCTGCTTTCTCGACTGTACTCAGGTGACCGACCTGCTCGACTTTATTCATGAGCGCAAGCCGGATGTCATAAAACTCGTTACCGGTGAATGCAATACGGATGAGCAGCTTGCCGAATACTTAAAAACCATGATCCATATAAAGAACCGATACCCCGATACAAAAATCCATTATCACGCAAACGGGGCTATGACAAAATACACCCGTATGATCGGCCCCATGCTCGGCTCATATATAATGTTTTGCGTAGACAGATTCAACGAATCAAGCGTATTGGATCAGCTTCCCCTTTCCACTATGGTAACCGTCTATAACCTTTTAAGCCGCATATAACATTTTGATCGGCATAGACCCTTTGAATGACATAGACCGTTTTGACCCTTATCCGAACGGACGATCCGTTATTCTCTGTCATTCTTAAAAAAGCAATCGAAAAATCACAAACAAACAAACGAAAGGAACGGTATTTAAAAATGTTAACAGGAAAAAATATCATTCTTACCGGAGCCGCCGGCTCCATAGGCTCCGTGACCGCAAGAACACTTGCCGGATATCACGCAAACCTTATGCTCTGCGACCTCAACGAAAAGCGCCTTATTCCCCTCTGTGAGGAGATCCGCTCAATGGGAGTAAAGTGCGAATACTTTGCCGCAGATGTCACCGACTATGCCGCAATGCAGAAAATGGCTGAGCTGACTCACGAAAAACTCGGAAGCGTCGATGTAATGATAAACAACGCAGGCGGAAGCGCGGGACTTATAAATAAGATCTCCTCTTTTGCGGATGCCGAAATGGATACGATACATTTCGTTATCGACCTCAATATCTACGGTACCATGAACTGCACCAAGGCAGTTCTCCCCTATATGATCGAACAGAAGAGCGGAAAGATAATAAACTTCTCTTCCATAGCGGGTGTATGCGGTCTTCAGACGCGTGTTGACTACTCAGCCGCAAAGGGCGCAATGATATCGTTTACAAAGGCGCTCGCCATTGAGGTCGGAAAATATAACATTACAGTCAACTGCATTGCTCCGGGAGCGATCCCACATGACAGCAACACCATTATGGAGCATTCGACCTGCCTCGGAGAAAACGGGCATTCCGGCAAGCCTATCGATGTTGCGGAGCTGGTCGCGTTTATGTCCTCCTCCAAAGCAGACTACATAACCGGCGACAACATTCTCGTTGACGGCGGCCGTACACTCGGCCCCAGGTAACCGAAAGCCGTGTTTTTTCCGTCTGACCTGTCCTGTCTGCAATACGCCGCCATACCCATGCGATCCCAAAGCGGCGGCAGAAATGGGCGGTATCTGTTTTTGAAAGGATGAAAAGCCATATGAAAGCAATGCTTGTAAATGAAAATAAAGACCTTGTCTGGAGCGATGTCGAAGAGCCTACGGTAGGCGACGATGATGTTCTGATATCGATCCGTGCCGCGGCTCTCAACCGTGCGGATCTTTTGCAGCGACAGGGCAAATATCCGTCTCCCAAAGGGTGCCCGCCGTGGATGGGTCTTGAGGTCGCGGGAACGGTTGCGGGAGTCGGCAAAAATGTCTCCGAATACCGCGAGGGCGACTCGGTATGTGCACTTCTCGGCGGCGGCGGATACGCCGAAAGGGTCTCGGTAAACAAAGGAATGGTAATGCCGATACCGAAGGGGCTTTCGTTCTTTGAAGCCGCTTCTCTTCCCGAAGCCTATGCGACCTGCTACCTCAATTTGTTTACCGAGGGCAGAATGAAATCGGGTGAGACTCTGTTCTTCCCCGCAGGTGCAAGCGGTCTTGCGAGCGTTGGGATCCCAATGGCAAAGGCATTCGGCGCATATGTCATCACCTCTGTTCTCGACAGTGAGAAGAAAGACGCGATCGCGCATCTCGGCGCGGATGTCATAATCGACACATCAAAGGAGGACACCGCCGAGGTGCTGGAAAAGCAAGCCCAAAGCGGACATCCGGTCGATGTCGCCGTAGACTGCCTTGCGGGAGAGACGATAGGAAAGGCGTTTCTCTTTGTCAATGAGGGATGCAGGTGGATACTCATCTCAACACTTGGCGGTGTTACCGCGACTATACCTCTTCGCGCCCTGCTAACGAAAGGCATCGAATTCAAGGGCAGTATGCTCCGCAAGAGGTCGGTCGAAGAAAAATCACAGATACTCGCCGACCTTGTTAAGAATGTATGGCCCAAACTCGAAAGCGGAGAAATAAAGCCGACCGTGTATAAGGTTCTCCCCATGGAAAAGGCCGCAGAGGCTCATGCGATCCTTGAAAGAGGCGAAAATGTCGGAAAGGTCGTGCTCAGCTTATGAGCCGTGCTCCCTCCGAGAGATTGAAACAAACGGCGGCGGCACTTATCGTAACGGCACTGTGGGGCTCTCTTTTCCCCTTCATCAAGCTCGGTTACTCGGCATTTAATATCAACACAAAATCGGTTCCCGATATAATGTTGTTTGCGGGTGTGAGGTTTTTTATATGCGGCATTGCGATCTGCATATTTACGGGTGCCAAGAAAATGAAGTTTTCCAAAGACTTCAAAACGAGTTTGCTCCCGATAATGCTTACCGGCATATTCTCGGTCGTTCTTCACTACACATTTACTTATGTGGGACTCTCGCTCACCGACAGTTCAAAGACCGCGATCCTCAAACAGCTCGGCACGCTTCTTTATATATGTTTCTGTTTTCTTTTTATCAAGGAAGAACGGTTCAGTATATATAAAATAACAGGTGCCCTCGTGGGATTCGCGGGGATCGCGGCGATCAACGCCGGAGGCGGAAAGCTGAGCTTTTCCGTGGGTGATCTCCTTATAATCCTCGCATCATTCTGTACTGTGTTCGCCAACACTTTCGGCAAATCCGCGCTCAAAAACAACCACCCCTTTGTGCTGACGGGAGTGTCCCAGCTTTTCGGCGGTGCAGTAATGGTTACGGTCGCGCTTATATCCGGTGCAAAGTTTTCATCGTTGTCGCTTTCCGCAGTGCTGGTATTCACATACATCTGCGCGGCATCGGTCGTAAGCTACTGCCTTTGGTATAAGACGGTCGAAAAAGCGGAATTGTCATCACTGTTCATCATCAAGTTTGCCGAACCCGTCTTTGCCTGCATATTCGGAGCTCTGCTGCTCGGAGAAAATATATTCCGAATCCAATATCTTATTTCCTACATATTGATAGCAGCCGGAATAATCATAGGCAGCAAGAGGACCAAGCTTAAAATTGCAGGGGCGGACAACAAGGCGACTGCTGTAAAGTGACCAAAAAACCTATGACTGTAGGTTCCTTTGCCGCTCTCCGACAGGTTAACTTCTAAATATCAAAAGAACAAAAGATCAAAAGACAAAATGAATGGGACGCGCCGAATATCGGTGCGTCCCATTCGTGCGTCCCGACAGTCAATGTCGCTGCCGAAACAAGATCGTCTTTTCTTTGATATAAAGAAAAGGTTTACTTCATACCGTTCTCGTAAGACTCGATCATCTTTTTAACCATCTGACCGCCGACAGAACCTGCCTGCTTAGAGGTAAGATCACCGTTGTATCCCTGC
>CAKRVQ010000093.1 GCA_934408795.1 uncultured Eubacteriales bacterium | reverse complement strand
CGATAAGGGTGTAGAAGTATGTGATGCCGAGCTTTTCAAACTCATCCTTATAATGCTTATTATAGATATCCTCAAACATAAGCTTGAAGGTCTGATCGTATTTTTTTGATATGGTATCCTTGGTCGAGAACCAAAGGTCCTGCTTTGTGTCGATCGCATATTTGAAGCAGGAATGCGCAAAAGATATGATCGACGAATCCTTATTGTACTGGCCCTGGATCACGCCGCCGCATTCAAAGTCGTAAATGGTCTCGCGGAAACTCTCTCCGTTTTCACCGGTGAAGAGCAGCTCCGCCTTGCCGGGACCCTCAACGCGGTACTCGGTTGCTTTGTAGACATCGCCGTAAGCATGTCTTGCTATCGTGATCGGTTTTTTCCAATTACGGACGACCGGCTTTATCGAATCGATGATGATCGGCGCACGGAAGACGGTGCCGTCAAGAATGGCGCGTATGGTGCCGTTGGGACTCTTCCACATCTCCGAAAGACCGTATTCCTCTACCCTCTGCTTATTCGGAGTAATGGTGGCGCACTTCACGGCAACGCCGTATTTTTTGGCGGCATAAGCGGAATCAAAGGTGACCTGATCGCGGGTGCGCTCGCGCTCTTCAAGGCCGAGATCGTAATACTCCGTCTTGAGATCGACAAAGGGCAGTATAAGTTCATCCTTTATCATCTTCCAGATTATGCGGGTCATCTCATCCCCGTCCATCTCAACGAGGGGTGTTTTCATAAGGATCTTTTGCATCTTACTTTTCCTCCGTGGTGTATTTGAGCAATCCGCCCGCCTTCAATATCTTCTTTTGTCTGTCGGTAAACGAACACGAAAGGGGTATCGTTGCCCCGACGGTCTCGTCGGTGAGGTATACGGTGCCGTTATCCATACCCTCAAAAACGCCGTCCAGTCTCAGCATATCGCCTTCGGATATTTTATCGTAATCGTCGGGATCTTCGAATGTCAGCGGCATAATGCCCGCATTGATAAGGTTTGCCGCGTGTATACGCGCAAAGCTCTTGGCTATAACCGCCCTGACGCCGAGATAAAGCGGCACGAGAGCCGCGTGCTCTCTCGATGAGCCCTGGCCGTAGTTCGAACCGCCGATGATAAAGCTGTTGCCCAGCTTTTTTGCCCTTTCGGGGAAGCTTTCATCGCACACCGAGAAGCAGAATTTTGAGAGATAAGGAATATTGGAGCGATAAGGAAGTATTTTTGCGCCCGCAGGCATAATATGGTCGGTCGTTATATTGTCCCCCACCTTCAGTGCCGCTTCGGCACGCAGTGTATCGGTAACGGGATGCGAATCGGGGAAGGGCTTGATGTTCGGCCCGCGGAACACCTCGACCGACGGAGCTTCCTCGGCGCTTACCGGAGGGATGACACCCGAATCGTCCGTCTTAAAGGACGCAGGCATTTTGATCTCTGGCATTTCTCCGAGGGTGCGCGGATCGGTTATTTCCCCGGTCAGTGCCGATGCCACTGCCGTTTCGGGCGAAACGAGGTAGACCTTGCCGTCCTTGGTGCCGCTTCTGCCTTCAAAATTACGGTTGAATGTGCGAAGGCTTACGCCGCCCGAATTGGGCGAAAAGCCCATTCCTATACACGGTCCGCAGGCGCATTCAAGAAGTCTCGCGCCCGAAGATATGATATCCGAGAGGGCGCCGCAGTCGCTGAGCATTTCAAGTACCTGCCTCGATCCGGGAGAGACCGACATACTCAGGCGGCCGTCCACGGTCCTGCCCTTCAGGAGTGCCGCGACCTTAAGCATATCCATAAGGGAAGAATTGGTGCAGGAGCCGACGCACACCTGGTCCACCTTGGTACCCTTGAGACTTTCCACCGTCACTACATTATCGGGACTGTGCGGGCAGGCTATAAGCGGAACGAGCTTTGACAGGTCAATGTCGATCACCTTATCATAGACCGCATCGTCATCGCTCTTAAGAGGCACATAGTCCTCCGCTCTCCCCTGCGCTTTCAAGAACGCCTCCGTGACTTCGTCCGACGGGAAGATAGATGTTGTGGCGCCGAGTTCGGCACCCATATTAGTTATCGTTGCTCTTTCGGGGACCGAAAGGGTCTTTACACCCTCACCGCCCCATTCGATCACGGCCCCGACGCCGCCCTTCACCGAAAGGATCCTGAGTATTTCAAGGCTTACATCCTTTGCCGTAACAAACGGTCTCAGTTTACCCGTAAGGTTGACCTTATACATCTTGGGCATTGTTATGTAATAGGCACCGCCGCCCATGGCGACCGCGACATCAAGTCCGCCCGCGCCCATTGCCAGCATTCCGAGACCGCCGCCCGTAGGGGTGTGGCTGTCCGAGCCTATAAGCGTCTTGCCGGGTTTGCCGAATCTTTCAAGATGTACCTGATGGCAAATACCGTTGCCCGGTCTTGAAAAGTAGATGCCGTGCTTACTTGCAACGGTTCTTATATACTGATGGTCGTCGGCATTTTCAAAGCCGCACTGCAATGTGTTATGGTCTATATAGGCGACCGATCTTTCGGTCTTCACGCGATCAAGACCCATCGTTTCAAATTCAAGGTACGCCATTGTACCGGTTGCGTCCTGAGTAAGGGTCTGGTCGATATGAATCGCTATTTCTTCGCCCTTCTTCATTTCACCTTCAACAAGGTGTGCTTTTATTATTTTTTCGGCTATTGTGTATCCCATATATGTCCTCCGTTCAGTGCTTATCTGACGCACAGTCTGCCGCGGCGAGACTGTTCAATATATTTTTTTCCGCATTAAGTATGTGTTCGACCGAAAGCCTTTCGGCGAGTTCGGGGTCACGGTTCATAAGCGCGCCGAGTATCATACGGTGCTCCTTTTGCGCCGCTGCCGCACGGCTGCCGTTTTCAAATGACAGTTTTCTGTATCTCTGTACCTTTTTATGAAGCTCCGACAACATTGATGACAGTATCTCGCTGCCGCACATTTCGTATATTCTCTTATGGAATTCCGTATCTGTACTGCTAATATTGTCGGAATTCGACTTCATGGTATAAAACTCCTGAAGATCGACTATATCGGCAAGTTCGGCAAGTTCGGCATCGGTGGCGAGGGTCGCGCACCTGTACGCCGCCAAGCCTTCTATGCGGCTTCTGATCTCATATATATCTTTAAGATCCCCGACACTGATCCCGAGCACGACCGCGCCCTTTCCCGACTCCCTTATAAGCTTTTCCTGCTCCAGGCGTCTGAGTGCTTCACGAACAGGGGTCCTGCTTACATTCAGCTCGTTCGACAGTCTGATCTCGGTCAGGGTCTCACCCTCGGGCAATTTTCCGCTTAAAATGTCGCTTTCAAGCTTATCGAACACGATATCCGCAAGCGAACCGCTTCTTATTTCTTCCATTTGTCTTTACTTCACCCCTGTTTTCGGGATATTTGTTTAAGTAATCCGACCCCGGCCGTCTGTCCGTGTCCCTTTTCGGGAACCTGTACATCGGGCAATCTTACTTTATGTGTCTGAATCTTCCGGGGGCAAGCTCTTCTATCTTACCGTAAAGCTCCGAATTTGATATGGATGCCTGTCTTCCGTTTTCGTATTCGGCGTCGACCCATTCCTTTATACCCGTTACCAGCGGATCCTGCTTATTTATCATACCGTCGCCTTTAAGATCAAAATGCATATTTATCCAGTAAGCGATACCCGCAAGGCCCGAGGTCTTTGAAATGAGCACTCCGGCGGGACGATGAAGCAGTTTATCGGTATCGAAGATATTGTATATCTCCTGATCCTTCATAAGACCGTCGGCATGAATACCTGCTCTTGTTACATTGAAGTTTTCCCCCACAAACGGCGTCATGGGAGGTATTTCGTATCCCATATTCTTATGGAAATAATCGGCTATATCGGTGATGGCGGTGGGATCCATACCGTCGAGCGTACCTTTGAGGGATGCATATTCAAATACCATTGCCTCAAGAGGGATATTTCCCGTGCGCTCGCCTATTCCGAGCAGCGAGCAGTTGACCGCGCTCGCACCGTAGAGCCATGCGACCGACGCGTTTGCCACAGCCTTGTAGAAATCGTTATGCCCGTGCCACTCAAGCATAGAGCTGGGAACATCGGAATAGTGCTGCAGACCGTAGACTATTCCCGCAACGCTTCTCGGCAAAGCCACCTCGGTGTAGGGAACGCCGTATCCCATAGTGTCGCAGGCGCGGATCTTAACGGGAATTCCGGCATCCTTCGACATTTTTTGCAGCTCATTCACGAACGGAACAACAAAACCGTAAAAATCGGCTCTGGTGATATCTTCAAGATGACATCTCGGTATTATTCCCTGCTCAAACGACTCGGCAACGACCGCAAGGTAATGTTCAAGCGCTTCGCGGCGTGTCATTTTAAGTTTCTTAAAAATATGATAATCGGACGCACTTACGAGAATTCCCGTCTCCTTGATCTCAAGATCCTTCACGAGCTTGAAATCGCTTTTTGTCGCCCTTATCCATGTTGTGATCTCGGGAAATTTCAAGCCGAGTTCACGGCATTTATAAAGAGCCTCCATATCCTTTTTACTGTAAATAAAGAACTCGGTCTGGCGGATTATTCCTTTCGGACCGCCGAGGCGTGAAAGGAGTTTATAGATCTCAACTATATCCTTTACACTGTAAGGCTCGACCGACTGTTGACCGTCTCTCATACTCGTATCGGTGATCCATATCTCCTCAGGCATATTCATAGGGACCCTTCTGTGGTTGAAGGGGATCTTCGGCACCTCGGTGTAGCCGTAAACATCGCGGTACAGGTTCGGTTCAGCCACATCCTGAAGCTGATACTTGTAAGACTTTTGCTCAAGCAGGTTGGTTTTTTTCGATATTTCCAGCATAATACCACTCCCGGGAAAATTTTGCTTTTCGGATATGCCGCGTCATCCTCGACCGCCGCCTCGCATAACTGCGTCGAGCTCTGCGTGACCGCTTTGGGTCGGCGGAAGGCCCCCATTTTTCTGTCGGTTTTCGGGAACCGATCAACGGCAAGATCGGAAAGCATTGTATAATTGTATACAATTATACATCCGAGCGTCGAATTTGTCAACCGTATCGCGCGGTTTTTCGTGTTACGCATTATTGATAAATGCGCGATCGTATCGTTTTTCGTGTCTTATATCATCGGTAAGTCTGCTGCCGTTCTGCAGTTTTTCGGGCAGCGGACGGCGGCCGGCAGCATCGGATTTCGGGCAGTCAGTGCCGGCAAACGGCGGTCAGCGCAGCGGGTAGCGCAGCGCCGCGATGCGCGCCGAAGGCGCGCATCAAACG
>CAKRVQ010000092.1 GCA_934408795.1 uncultured Eubacteriales bacterium | reverse complement strand
ACTGTTTTGCCTTCACCCCGCTCACATCCGCCATGTACGCCTGCCGACAACAGTCGGCATATGTGAACGGTATGCCCGTGCCTGTCACACTCCCGTCACCGCCGTGAGGAGCAGGCGAGTTGAGAGGGAGAGGCGAGGAATGAGGTGTCGGGTGAAGAAGGGGAGTCAGCGCGATAAAGATTCTTTGGCCTTTACCATAAGGCATATTGCCTTGTGTGTGGGTGCCGGAACACCGTATTTTTCGCCGAGCCTTACGACGGCGCCGTTTATAAAGTCGATCTCGGTGCGCCTGCCGTGTTCTATATCCTGACACATCGAAGCGGTACCGCTTGAAAGCGCTCGGGCGGTGGAGATCAGTCCGCCGAATACTTCGTCCGCGTCAAACACTTCGCCGTCGCGTTCGGCTACCGCGACCGCTTCATCTATGAGAGCCCTTGCAAGCTGCTTTGCGGGATCGCTTTCGGCGATCAGGGATATCTTTGTACCGAGAACGGCGGTTATCGGATTGATCGTCATATTGACAAAAAGCTTTTCCCATAAAAGGCGTTTGACATCTTCGCATTCTTCGGTCTCGATCCCGGATGATCTGAAGCAGTCTCCGATAACGGAGGCACCTTTGCTTCCCGAGGGTGAGCCGATATGGGTGATACCCGAGCCCGAGTGATATATGACCCCGGGCGCGAGGCTCACGCAGTTATGCTTTGTGGTGCCGAGAAATATATTGCTTCTGTCGGCAAACTCTTCCATTATCTCCTCGTTGCCCATTCCGTTCTGAAGTGATAACAACAATGAAGAGTCCGAGATGAGCCGACGGTAACCCTTAAGCGCCGCCCTGCTGGCGGTATCCTTGACGAAAAGTATAACAAGCTCGGCAGTTTCTCCTCCGTCATCGGATCTTGCGGGCACCTTGAAAACGGATTCGCTTCCGTCGGGCGAGCGCATAACGATTCCGTTGCTGTTTATCGCATCGACGGTGTCACGGCTGATGTCATACAGTGTGACCTGATTTTTTTCGGAAAGCATACAGGCGTAAAGGCATCCCATTGCGCCCGCACCTATTACGGCGATCTTCATAGTCGTCACCTGATCTCTTTGAGCCAGCCCTCGGGAGCTTCGATCTCGCCGTGCTGGATGCCGATAAGTGTCCTATAGAGCTTTTCTATTACCGACTTGCCGCTTTCCGCGCCGAAACGGTATTCTTTTCCGTGATCGTCTATGGTTCCCACAGGCGAGATGACCGCGGCGGTGCCGCAGAGCCCGCACTCGGCAAAGTCGCCTATCTCATCAAGCCTTATGGGTCTCTCTTCGGCATTGATGCCCAGGTAATGCTCCGCCACATAAAGAAGCGAGCGGCGGGTGATAGAGGGGAGTATGGTGGGCGATTTCGGTGTTACGAGATTGCCGTCTTTTGTTATGAATATGATGTTTGCGCCGCCTGTCTCCTCAATGTATGTCCTGGTCGCGGAGTCTAGGTAGAGGTTTTCGTCATATCCGTTTGCGTGTGCATCGGTTATGGCATACAGACTCATGGCGTAATTGAGTCCCGCTTTGATGTGACCGGTTCCGTGAGGTGCCGCGCGGTCGAGATCGCTTATGCGGATCCTTAACGGGCGTGCTCCGCCCGAAAAATAGGCGCCGACCGGTGTTGCAAAGAGACGGAACTCAAACTCTGTGGCGGGCTTGACTCCGATGACGGCGTTTTTGCCGAACACATAGGGTCTCAGATACAGTGAACCGCCGGTCTCGTAATCCGGAATATCATCTTCGTTTGCCTTAACGACTTCACGCACCGCCTCTTCAAACATTCCTTCGGGCAGCGGCGGCATCATCATCCTTACACATGAGTCGTGAAGACGCGAGGCATTGAGGTCGGACCTGAAGCAAACGACCCTGCCGTCCTTTGTGCGGTATGCCTTTAATCCTTCGAAGCAGGTCTGGGCGTACTGAAGAACGCACGCCGACTCGTTGAGCCTTATTTCCGCGTCCTCGGACAGTCCGCCCTTTCCCCATTTGCCGTCTTTATATTCGGCGACATAGCGCTCCTTTAATTGATGATAGGCAAAGCCTTTTACTTCCTTTGACATATCTATCTGTCCTTTCCCCATGTCTTGTTTAGATTACCCGTTTTGTATGTTTTGCCTGTGCGGCCGCGTTCTGCCGCCTATATGCCGGCAGCTCTTCGCGGCGGCATGCTTTCTGTTCGCTTGATCGAGCTGCACACTCAAATAAACGATCCTACGGCACGGAACCGAAGGACTTTTAAAAACAATAAACGGCGTCCTCGGATACAGTTCCAAAGACGCCGTTGCCTTTACAAGTGATATTATAGACCTTTTTTTCGTTTTGTCAACACTTATTTTTTCGGAATGAGCTTTTCGGTGCCGCCCATATACGGACGCAGAGGCAGGGGAATGTTAACGCTGCCGTCGGCATTCAGGTTGTTTTCAAGGAAGGCGATAAGCATACGCGGAGGAGCGACCACCGTGTTGTTGAGGGTGTGGGCAAGATATTTTTTGCCGTCCTCTCCCGCAATGCGGATGCGGAGTCTTCTCGCCTGAGCATCCCCGAGATTCGAACACGAGCATACCTCAAAGTACTTTTTCTGCCTCGGTGACCATGCTTCTATATCGCAGGACTTGACCTTGAGATCGGCAAGATCTCCCGAGCAGCATTCAAGCTGACGGACGGGAATGTCCATGGAGCGGAAGAGCTCAACGCTCATCTTCCACATTTTGTTGTACCATTCCATTGAGTCCTCGGGTTTGCAGACGACGATCATTTCCTGCTTTTCAAACTGATGGATGCGGTAAATGCCGCGCTCCTCGATGCCGTGGGCACCCTTCTCCTTGCGGAAGCAGGGAGAATACGAAGTGAGCGTGTAGGGGAGCTTTTCCTCGGGAGTCACCGTGTCGATAAACTTGCCTATCATGGAATGCTCGCTCGTGCCGATGAGGTAGAGATCCTCACCCTCGATCTTGTACATCATCGCATCCATTTCGGCAAAACTCATAACGCCGGTCACGACATTCGAACGGATCATAAACGGCGGGATGCAGTAGGTAAAGCCCTTGTTTATCATAAAGTCTCTCGCATAGGCGAGGATCGACGAATGAAGTCTTGCGATATCGCCCATAAGGTAGTAGAAACCGTTGCCGGACACCCTTCCCGCGGCATCCATATCTATTCCGTTGAATCTTTCCATGATATCGGTATGATACGGTATTTCGAAATCGGGGACGACGGGGTCGCCGAAGCGCTCGACTTCGACATTTTCACTGTCATCCTTTCCTATCGGAACGGAGGGATCGATGATGTTGGGTATTGTCATCATTATCTTGCGGATCTTTTCCTCAAGCTCGTTTTCAACGGCCTCGTCCGCCGCCAGCTTTTCTGCCTGCTCGGTGACCGCCTTTTTCGTTGCCTCGGCTTCATCCCTCTTACCCTGCGCCATAAGTACGCCTATCTGCTTGGAAAGGCGGTTCCTGTTGGCGCGGAGCTCGTCCGCCTCCTGCTTTACGCGCCTGCTTTCGGCATCGAGTGCAATGACTTCGTCAACAAGAGGAAGTTTTGCATCCTGAAATTTGTTTTTGATGTTCTGCTTTACAATGTCGGGATTCTCCCTTACAAATTTGATGTCAAGCATTTTGATTCTCCTTACATAAAATAAAAGCCACCCGTACCGTAAAAAATGGGACGAATGACTCCGTGTTGCCACCCAAATTGCCGCACCGTTCTACGGTGTGACCGCTCGTGAACGCTGTAAAGGGCGTAACCCTTCGGACTCCGAAAGCGGAAAAGCAGCCCCGCGCTGCGGCTCGCACCTTCCGCCGCCTCTCTTTACCGTGGGATGATCTGCCGTGTTCTTTCATCTCTGTCCGATAGTATATCAGGTCGTATGAAACTTTGTGTATAACACATATAATATACCACACAGGTTATGCCAATGCAACAAAAAGATTGACAAAACGGAGAATTTGTGGTATAAGTGGATTCACATAAGGGAGTAATCGGCATTCCGAGCGGGAAAGCGCGGCAGTCAGCAGCAGACAAGGCAATCGACCGCAGCTGAAGGGCAGTCAGCCGTAGGCAGGGCAGTCCGAAAGAGACCGTTCGAAATGTGACCATATCAACATTCTGAGTCTTTGCGGCCCTGGTCTGGTTGTAAGTGATGAGACTTATCCGCCTGAACCATAAAGCGCGGATGGGTCTTTTATTTTTTTGAGGTGAAAAAATGGGCATTGTCGAACTTCTCTTCCTCGCCGTCGGCTTATCCATGGATGCTTTTGTGGTATCGATCTGCAAGGGACTTTCGGTAAGCAAGGTAAAACCGGTCCACGCCGTCATCGTCGGCGCTTATTTCGGCATCTTTCAGGCGTTGATGCCTACGATCGGATTCCTGCTCGGCACGAGCTTTTCCTCCTACATAAAAAGCTATGATCACTGGATTGCATTTGCACTCCTTTTGCTCATAGGCGGAAATATGATAAGGGAAGCGTTCAAAAAAGATGACGGCGAAAATGTCGACGCGTCTTTTTCGTTCAAGAGTATGGTAGTGCTTGCGATCGCAACCAGCATCGATGCGCTTGCGGTTGGAGTTTCGTTTGCCGCCCTTGAAATGACCGCTTTGGGCCTTTTGCAGTCTGTATTGATAATAGGCGCAATCACCTTTATAATCTCCGCGATAGGTATATATGTCGGTAATGTCTTCGGTTCAAGATATGAAAGAGGGGCTCAGATAACCGGCGGTGCGATACTTATAGTCATCGCGGCAAAGATACTTACAGAGCACCTTGTAAACAACAGTTGACCGTAAACCGAGAGCACAGGCGGGGGGAGCAAAAGCTCAAACCGCACTATCAGACCCTTCGGCGGGCGATCGAAAAAAGGCACATACAACATATACAACAGAAGCACAGGCAAAAAATAATTCCCACCCTGAAAACAGGGCGGGAATTCTTTTTTGCCTCGGAGCGTTATGCCGTCAACCGCAGCAGTTGTCGCATCCGCAGCCGTTGTTGCCGCAACCGCAGCCGCTGTTACCGCATCCGCAGCCGTTGTTACCGCAGCAGAATATGATTACGAGGAGTATGATTATCCAGCCGCATCCGTTGCCAAATCCGTTGTTACACATATCGTTTCCTCCTTTCCTTTCTCAACAACATCTTATGTCGCTTCGAGGATATGTGTTACACCGACAGACTCTGAATTACGGAATCTTTATAGGTCATGCCGCATTGCTCCGAATAACAGACGACGGTACCCGCACAACAAGCCGACCGACGGCAGCGCCGCAAAGCGCCGAAGGCGCGGCAAACGGGCATCG
>CAKRVQ010000091.1 GCA_934408795.1 uncultured Eubacteriales bacterium | reverse complement strand
CCTCAAGGCAGCGCCGAAGAGGTCAATAGGTTTGATTTTTGCGCGATTATTTTGCGCACTTTTCGCTTATTCGATCGCAGACGCTCTGTGCAGTGTCTGCGATTATTTTTATTCGGAGGTGCATCGACCATTAGCGTTAAAGATGTAGCTATCAACGAAGAAATCAACGAAAAGGAAGTAAGGCTTGTCGATTCGGACGGATCGCAGCTCGGTATCGTTTCTTCAAAGGAAGCACTTAAAATGGCTGCCCAAAAGGATCTCGATCTCGTTTTGATCGCTCCTCAGGCAAAGCCGCCCGTCTGCAAGATCATGGATTACGGCAAGTATCGCTTTGAGGCGCTCAAGCGTGAGAAAGAAGCCAAGAAGAATCAGAAGACTGTTGAGATCAAAGAGATCCGTCTCGGCCTCAGCATCGATACTCATGATTTTGAAACCAAGGGCAATCAGGCTAAGAAATTTCTGAGCTCGGGTTACAAGGTCAAGGCATCGATCCGTTTCAGAGGCAGAGAGCTCGGCCATCCCGAGATCGGAACCGAGATAATGAAACGCTTCGCCGAGTATTGCTCGGAGGTTTCGGTCGTTGAAAAGCCTGCAAAAATGGAATCACGCAATATGCTGATGTTCCTTGCCCCGAAATCGGATAAATAATGCTGCTCAAATACTAAGGAGGATATTGAAATGCCTAAGATCAAAACTCATTCCGGTGCAAAAAAGCGCTTTAAGCTTTCCAAGACCGGCAAGGTAATGCGCGGTCATGCTTATAAGTCTCACATACTGAACAAGAAGACCACCAAGCGCAAGAGAAATCTTCGTAAGGTCGTCGTTGCCGATGTTACGAACGTAGCAAATATCAAAAAGATGATTCCTTATAAATAAGGACTAAGAAAGGGTAATGGAGGTAACTGACAATGGCAAGAATCAAAGGTGCGCTTGCAACCCGCAAGAGAAGAAAAAAGACATTAAAGCTCGCTAAGGGCTATTTCGGAGCAAAATCAAAGCTCTTTAAGACCGCTAAAGAAGCCGTTATGAAATCAGGTAATTACGCTTATATCGGCAGAAAGCAGAAAAAGCGTGATTTCCGCAGCCTCTGGATAACCAGAATTTCGGCAGCTGCAAAGCTCAACGGTATGAACTATTCTACCTTTATGAACGGTGTTAAGAAGGCAGGTATCACTCTCGACAGAAAGATGCTCGCCGATATCGCCGTTAACGATCCCAAGGGCTTCACCGCAATCGTGAAGAAAGCTCAGAAGGCTCTTGAGAAGTAAATCGACTTTCTGATGATAAGCCCATTCCCGACTGAACAGGGAATGGGCTTTTTATATCATTAAATGATGATAGACTATCTTCCTGCGGACCGCATATGTGTATATATGTTGTTATGTAAGCGGATGCGGGAAAAGATGACATAATTCGACAATTTCAGGTTACGAAACTGTAATTTGACTTTTGCAAAGCGCCAACTTACAATTAAAATGATGACCCGTCTTAGGAATGCCGAATCATAAACGATCTTGTGTAACGGGATCATATTGCCGATCGGCACGCGCTTTTGCTGCCGTTGTCGGTTAATGGCGGCAGGTAGGAAGCAGGTCACATTAAGGGAGGTAGCTCTGTGAAAAATAAGTTATTATTATTCAAGGCGGTATCGGTACTGTGCGCGGCGGTCGTTCTCCTGAGCGGATGCTCATTGTTCGGAAATACAGGTGCCAAGGTGTCATCCTCGTCGTCTTCTCAAAAGGCGACATCATCGGAAAAGAAGGCTCCGAGGTCAACCAAGGGTGACGGAATATATGCGATCGCAAATGTAATTAAAATGACATATCGCAGTCAGTATACAGATAAAGAAATGCCGTATTGCCTCATTCTGCCCGACGATTATGATCCGAATGAGGACTGGCCCGTGCTGCTCTACCTTCACGGTGCAGGCGAACTCGGAACCGATAACGAGACCCCTATCCATGTTATGCTTGAATATATGTACAGGTATTGTAAAAGCTTTATGCAAAAAATGATCGTTGTTTGCCCTCAGACAGATGAATTTTGGACAACGCATGATGAAAAAATGCAGGGCAATAATGAGGCTAACCTTAAGACGGTAAAGCATTTGATGGATGACCTAATGGAAAAATACGCGTTTGATCCCAAGCGAATATATGTAATGGGTATCTCAATGGGCGGTATTGCAACATGGGAAATGCTTGCCACCTACCCGAAATACTTTGCCGCGGGAGTTCCTATCTGCGGAAGCGGCGATGTTTCGCAGGCACGAAGGCTCGTTAATATGCCGATATGGGCATATCACAGCACCGATGACCCGACCGTCGATTTCAGAGGTACCGATGATATGTATAAAGAGATCAAGCGACTCGGCGGTGAAAAGATCAAGTTTACCGTGCTTGAGGACGCCGGTCACGCGGCGTGGGATTACGCTATGGGTGATACCGAAATGCTTGAATGGCTGCTTGAACAACACAAATAGAAAAATTCGGATCTTTCCTCAGTCGAACCGAGCACAGGGAGCGCGATGATCTGCGCTCCCTTTATTTTTTTGTGAACCGATACTAAAAAAAAGTGTATCCGACAGTATATTAAATGAGGCTTGGCGGCGCAGCACAAGGCAAAAAGCGAGACACTGTAAAACATCTGTTCGCTAAAATACTCTAAAACGCGACAACAATCGACAAAAAACGGTAACAGAACTGTAATTTGACATTTTGTCCCCATGGTTTTACAATTATAACAGTGGTCCACATAATGTGGATGAACACTTAAAAAGTGCGGTTGGTTTGGTCTGCTCTGCAGATCGCGGCGGAATAGGTGCGGCATAATGCACTTTTTCTTATTTGAGAATGGGGTATGATCATGAAAAGAAAAATGTCGGTTACAATCAAATTGATGTCTGTTTTGTGCGCGGCCTCTTTCTTTATGAGCGGATGCTCTCTTTTTGATGAGATAGGCAATTACTTTAAGCTGCCCTTTGATACATCGGATCTGCGTACCTCTTCGAATTACTCGGACTCTTCCGACTGCTCCGGCTCTTCCGATCTTTCGGATTCTTCAGATCTTTCGGGTTCGTCCGATCGTTCCGATTCGCTCGATCCGTCAGGCACTTCCGATGTTTCTGACTCATATGTTGCTTCGTCAAACCCCATACGCTCGACGAAGGGAACAGGGATATATGAAGTCGCAAATGTTATGAAGATAACATACCGCGATGTCCGCAATAATATCTCAATGCCGTATAACCTGATATTGCCCGATGATTTCGACCCTTCACAGAAGTGGCCGGTTATTCTCTATCTCCACGGCGCTAAGGATATGGGCAACGACAATGACGCGCCCCTCCACCTTATGCTGGAATATATGTACACCGTCTTCGGCGATTATATGCAAAGGGCAATAGTCGTATGCCCGCAAGCCGAAGAGTATTGGACAATGAATGATAATGATATGAATAAGCGGGGTACCGAAGCAAATCTTAAAACCGTGATGAAAATAATGGATTATGTAGTAGGTCACTATTCGGTCGATAAAAACAGGGTGTATGTTATGGGAGTGCTTATGGGCGGCACGGCGACTTGGGACCTTTTGGCAGAGTATCCGAATTACTTTGCCGCAGGCGTGCCAATCAGCGGAAAGGGCGATGTTTCAAAGGCTGCTGAGCTTTTAAACATACCCATAAGGGCATATCATTGCAATTATGATCTGATCGTACCCGTCACGGGAACATACAATATTTATAACGAGATCAAAAGGCTCGGCGGCAGAAAAATCAAATTTATCATCCCGCAGGGCAGGGCGGAAGCCAGCGAATATGTCAAATGTGACAAGGATTTCTATGACTGGCTCTTTGATCAGCGCAGATAAAGAACCCCCAATAAGCAGAATCCCAGGCCGCATAAAGGAACCAAGTGCATCGGGTCTGCAGTGAAAAATTGCAATACACCGTGACCGCCGTTCGGCGGGGGAATATAACAAAAGAGATGTGAAATCAATTCTTTCACATCTCTTTTTACTTATAAAAACCGATGACATACTTTTTGCCCGATCTGGTCTTTCGATCAGAAAAAATAAGGACAAATCTCAAATATAAGCACAATGCCGCAGCAAATGGCGGCGATAGGAAACATACCGGCACCGAAAAATGCAGCTGCGATCCCGGCAGCGAGCGCGACTATACCCGCAAGCGGGTTTTCGGTTGCGTCTATTATGGCAGGGAATGTCATAACGGCAAGTGTGACATAGGGAACATAGTAAAGAAACGAGCGAAGCGTCTTATTGGTGATCCGCTTCCTGATAAGCGTAAGCGGCAGCACGCGCAGTGCGAACGACACCGCCGCAGAGATAAGAATGTACAAATATATTTCGTGTTTCATTTTTCCGAAACCTCACTTTCCGTGTCCCCGATCGGAAAGAGCAGTGCCGCAATACCCGCAATGACAACGGTGAGGATTATCACTTTAAGACTTTCCGGCAACGCAGAGAGCGGCGCTACCCTTGAAAACACGAAACTGAACGCAAATCCTGCCGCAACGACACCCATAACGGGACGGCTCTTTTTCGCGGTAGGGATTATTATTGCTATGAACATACCGTATATGGCAACGCCGAGCGCGCTTACGATCAGCGACGGCAACAGATCGCCGGCAACGATTCCTATCGCGGTTCCCGCGGACCAGCAGGGGAGAGTTATCGCCATGATGCCGTAGGAATATGACGGGTCAAGGTCGCCTTTTACCGCCGAAGAAAGCGCAAACATTTCGTCTGTGATGCCGAACCCAACAAGAACACGGTGATAAACGGCAGCACAGGGTGAAAGCTTTTGACTGAGCGCACAACTCATAAGCAGGTACCGCGCATTGGTAATGAGGATCAAAAGCGCAGTCTCTGCGTATCCCGCATCCGAAGATATAGCCGTGAATTCGGCAAACTCGCCCGCAGACGCATGATTGAAAAAGCTTGATAAAAAACCTTGTAGTGGCGTCAGACCGAGACGCGCCGCAGTGATTCCGAGCGAAAATGCAACGGCAAAATACCCGATCGCAACAGGTACACCGTCTCTTATTCCTTTTGTAAATGCATTTTTGTGTGACATAGTAAAAACTTCCGTGTTATTGAGTGTACAGATAAATCAAAGCAATTTCCTGATGAACGGTTAGCGGGGCAGCGCCGCGATGCGCGCCTTCGGCGCGCATCAAACGGGGCACGGCAGGGGAGAGTCGGCTTATGGGCGTGCATCGGAGCAAACGCCGCACCTGCGGTGCCCCCCTTATAAGTATATCGGCAGCCGTGCCCACCGTTTTGCGCCCTCCTGTCGGAGGGCGCGCGGCGCTGCCCCGA
>CAKRVQ010000090.1 GCA_934408795.1 uncultured Eubacteriales bacterium | reverse complement strand
ACTATACCCCTCGCAAATGCTATAATTTCTTAGGTATACACAAAATGCATAAAAGCGGGGGAAACGGCAGATGGGTACGCGCGGCAAAGAGATATTGAGCAAAGCATCGGCGGCGGCAAAAAATACGGTAGTAACCGAAGTTATACGGAAAAAGCAGACTAATTTGCTGATACTGTTCTGCACCGCCGTATACGCCGTCAGTTACTTAACAAGGCTCAACTACAGCGCCGTACTGGTTGAGATAATCAAGTCTGAGGGGTATTCGAAAAGCAGTGCTTCAATGGCACTCACCGCACTGTTTATAACCTACGGTTTCGGTCAGGTCATAAGCGGCTTTCTCGGCGATAAATTAAAGCCTGAAAAGATAATTTTTTTCGGTCTTCTTCTGACGGCGGGAATGAATATTCTGATTCCTTTAACCACCGACACTGCGCAGATGACCGCCGTTTGGGCGGTAAACGGCTTTGCTCAAGCCCTTATGTGGCCTCCGATCGTTAAGATACTGCTGAATCATCTTGATGCCGAGACCTACAGAAAGCGGATAATTATTATCGGTTGGGGCGGTCATATCGGCACATTTATTGTTTATCTTTTTTCACCTGTTATAATCGATATTTTCGATTGGCGCGTTGTATTCCTTGTCTCTGCGGGAATCGCAGTGGCGATGGCAATAATATGGATGCTGAAGATAGGGCAGATCACCGATGCGCTGAAGGGTGAGCTGACGCTGCCGTCGATCACCGAGAGTGCAACCCAAAAGGACGGTACAAAGGAAAAAATGCCCCCTGCAGCGGTCATCTATCTTGTTTTTGCGATGATAGCGATAGTTGCTCAAGGCCTGCTCCGAGACGGAATAATGACCTGGATGCCGACCTATATTTCGGAGCAGTTCAACTTTTCTTCCGCGTCCTCCATTCTGACAGGACTCGGACTGCCGGTATTCGGCGTGATCGTTTCATTTGCCGCGGCATATATATTTCGCCACTGTATTACAAACGAATCTCTCTGCTCGGCAGCGTTTTTCGCGGTCTGCTTTGTTTCAAATTTGATACTTTGCTTCTCTTACGGCAGCAGCCCGGCATTGTCGGTTGCTCTTCTGACTCTTGTGAACGGCGGTACGCACGGTATCAATATTATGTACACCTGTATGGCGGTCCAGCACTATGCAAAATATGGAAGACCGTCTCTTATTGCAGGCCTGATTAACTCTGCCACCTATATAGGCAGTGCTCTTTCGATCTATGGAGGGGCGGAGGTCACTAACGCATTCGGGTGGAGCGGAATGATGGTCACATGGTGTGTTGCGGGAGCCGTCGGACTGGCAATCAGTCTCGGATCGGTAGGTCTGCTTAACAAGATCAAAAATTCGGAAAAATGATATAGATCTCCTTTTCACCCACGAATAAAGTAAAGATGAGTTTTCGGATGACCGTTGATGAACCGTTCGTCAACGATTTTATCTGTGGTAAAAAGAGTATAACCGAACACGCCGCCCTCGGCGAATCGCACTGCGGTGCGATTCGACCAAGGGCGGCATTTTTTATCGTTTTGTAAGGTAAGCGGCAGTATTTTTACTCTTTTTTTAGGTCTACCGTTTTTTGAAAAAGACCATCGCTATCGCTTTTGAAAACAGGAATGCAGGCCTTTACACACCGCATCGACTGATCACAGGCAGAGCATAACCACCGAGGCGCATCCGAGGGCAAGACCTATCCACTGCCGCAGGCTCGGGCGCTCGCCGAACACCGTCACCGAAAACAAGGTGACAAGCAAAAGGTTTCCCCCGTTTACTACTGGAAAGAAAAATGCACTGTCCATGATACCTGCAAGGTATAGGTTTATCTGATTGTTAAGTCCCACGCATATTCCGGTCGCAACAAGAACGGCTGCCGGGATGATGCAGTTGCTTTTCGCTTTTTTTATCGTCTCGTCCCGATTATGCCCGTTATGTGCGGTCTTTCTTTCCTTAAGCTTAAACACGGCAAACATAATGAGCGAAACAAGTGTAGAAAAGGCGAAGGCGGTGACTACAAAACCCGCCGTTTCACCTGAAACGGCGGTCTTACCGTACATTTTTTGTATCACTCCGCACAGTCCCGTTGTGAGGAAGGAAAGGGCGGCGTGAATGTACCATTGCTTCTGTGCTTTTTTGCCTTCCTCTTCTTTCTTCGCCGAGAAGACAAAGCAGGCTATCATCAAAAGAATCCCGACAAGTCTGAGGGCGGTTATCTTTTCGTTCCAAAAGACCCATCCCGAAAAGGCGGGTATTACGGTCGACAGTGACACGATCACCGATGAATATGAGAGCGGTCCCGTCTGCAATGCGAGAGCAAGTGCCACGGTCTGCACCGCGCAGTCGATACCGTAGACCAGCGCAAATATGAGGGTCGTTTTTGACACCGAACCGATGCCGCCCGACACCGCCGCGACAGTAGCCGCCGAGATCACGCTTGTCACCGCCGAAAACATATACGGGTCGGAAGCCTTTTTCTGATATTTTTTGGAATACAGGTTTTTAAGAAGATACGCAAAGAGGCATGCCGCCATGGTTACTGCAAGAAGTACATAAGGTGAAATGTTTTCCATAACCGTTACATCCCGAAAAGTCATAGTGTTCTGAATTTGCATCGGATATAATATCACAACAATTCGGAAAAAAATATCTTGTTTTCGGCAAAAAATATGATATAATCACCAATATATCGGATCCGTGCCCGAATCGATATTCGGAGAGTATGCAGACGCGGCACGACAGAACACAATAGAATCTTTTTTTATATTCGGAGGAAGAGTTATGAAAATGCATACGAAGGACCGTTTTTGCGGTCTTCCCGATTTTGAGTTTTCTCTGACTGCGGCACGCGATTCGGGGACTCTCAATTATAACGACGATCTTCCCCACTCGCACGAGGGAACCGAGATATATGTAAATCTATCGGGTGATGTATGCTTTATTGTAAATGACAGGCTGTACCCCATAGAAAGAGGGAGCGCCCTTATAATACCGCCGGGTGTTATTCATCACTGCGTATACGAGGATCGCAGGAGGGAGCACGATCATATATGGATCATAGCCACCGTCAAGGTCGACGACCCGATCGGGAAGCGACTGTTCGGCGGCAGCGGCAGCACCGTTTCGCTGAAGCTGAGCGAAGCGGAGTTGAAAAGGATCGACAAAAGTCTTTTTGCGCTTTTTGGTATGTGCGACGAGCCGTTTGAGCGTGAAGCGGCGGTACTTGAATTCTTCGGAATACTTTCCTCCGCCGTAAAAAAGGTGTCCGCCGCTGCGGAAAGAATGCTGCCGTCGGATATTATGTACGCGATCGGCTACATATCGCAAAACTATAATATGAGGATCACCGTCTCGGAAATTGCCGAGAACGCAAGGGTCAGCGTCAACACCCTTGAGCGTCACTTTACCGAATTTTTGAGAAAGACGCCGAGACAGTTTCTGAAAGAATACCGTCTTTGCGAAGCGGCGGTCTTGCTGCGGGACGGCAAGACCGTGAGCGAGGCGTGTTACGCCACGGGGTTTTCGGACTGCTCGCATTTCATTTCGGATTTTTATTCCATGTTCGGCGAGACTCCGCTGAAGTACAAAAAGATCTCAGCGGAATCAAAGGACGGTCCGAAGCAGGCGAAAGATGACGGGCGATAAGGCTTCGGGACATCGGGAAGCGGCGGTTCGGAGTTCCGAGTGCAGCCCGAGATAAAAACGCCCCGCGGGCCGGTTGCCGAGGGGGTGACTGCCGAGAGGTGAAAAGGTGCGCCTCTGCAGCGCCGCGCGCCCCGCGGAGCGGGGCGCATAAAAACGGGCAGCCGCAAGCGGAAAGCGGGGACAATATCACTCCGCTCCCGCAATCTTTTTAGCAGGGCGAATCCTGCCGTTTCGGTGAGGCTGCCCGTTTTCACAGGACGCGCCTTCGGCGCGTCGCGGCGCTGCAGAGGCTCTTTCGACTTCCGTACTCGTATGATAAAGCGGGCACCCTTCGTATGAACGAAGGGTGCCCGCGCGGATCAATAATCGTCCTTATGCACCTTTTTAGAGCGCTTTACTTTGTTTGACACGTTGATTATGATCACCGTAAGGATAAAAGCCGCCGCTATCGCCGCCGCAATGAGCAGCAGGGACTTGAACCATTTTGAACCGAGCACTGATCCGAAGGCGTTTTTGATGACCAGCATCATACTCGATTCCACATCCGTCGCGGCTACAAGGTCAACCGTTCCTATGACCTCCCCGCCGTAGAGGACCTCGGCAGTGCCCATACTTTCTCCCGCCTTTATCGGCGCGTTGAACTTTTCCTTATTGTATTTACAATTGAATTCCACGGTCGAATTATCACTCTTTACGGGAAGGGTCGCATACAGATCGCCCGCAGCGGCTGCGGATATTCTGTCGGTGTCGTTTGAAAGACCGCACGGCACCTCTCCGACAATGTCCCCTTTCTGCACCACCGCGCGGTATGAGAAGTTCGACAACGCCCAGCCCGCGAGATTTTTGGTGTCTCTGAAATCATATCTGACGGTATTCCCGTTTTTGTCCTTTTCCTTTGTGACGGGCTCGCCGAGCAGAACGCATATATACCTTACACCGCTTTCCTCAGCCAGGGTCACGATACATCTGCCCGCGGCATCGGTGGTACCCGTCTTGCCCGCCTTGATCTTATTGTAGTAATGAACGGTGGCGGGATTTATTATCATACAGGAGTTTGAAAAGGAGACCTGCTTTTGGTTGTTTGTGGCGGTCTCGCGATAGTCGTTCGGGGAAAGAGTGTATTTTCTCGTGCTCATTATCTCTTTGATCGCCGAATTTTCACAAGCGGCGCGGAACATAACCGATACTTCTTTTGCGGTGGAGTACTGGGTGGAGTCGAATCCGTTGACATCGGTAAAGACCGTGTTTGTCATGCCGAGCGCGGCTGCTTTCTCATTCATCGCCGTTATACAGGAGCCGACATCTCCGAACACGGTCAACGCGGCAAGATACATAGCGTCACTGTATGTTCCTATCAATGCTAAGGAAAGCAGTTCGCGGACCGAGTACTTCCCGCCTATTTTCAGATTCATAACCGCAAGGCCTGTCCCGAGGAACTGCTTTTTTATCCCGAGGGTCATTTCGGCGTTGTATGCGTCGAGATCTTCGCATTTTTCGGCGATGACAAGTGCCGACATAACCATATTGAGGGCAGCTATATTTGCGGTGCCGTCACCGTTCTTATTGAATATATACTCTCCCGTATCATATGAAGCGACAACGGCGTTTGCGGCATTGACCTCAAATCCCGACGGGGTAAAGGCATTTGCAGGCATAACGACCGTTATTGCCGTTAAAAGTGCGATAAAAAAACAATTTATTTTTTTAGGCATGGAATTTTCCCCTGACTTGTAGTATCATTAAATACGGAA
>CAKRVQ010000089.1 GCA_934408795.1 uncultured Eubacteriales bacterium | reverse complement strand
GATTTTGTGCGCTATCACGGTATGTATATTGTGGATGTTCGAGCGCCGTACAAGGCGGAACGCGAATCGGGAATCATTTTGTACCGTTTGAGGTCTTTTGCTTCGGCATTTCTCCTGCCGCAAGGTTAGGCGGGCAGCGCCGCGCCGCGCGAAGCGCGGCAAACGGGCACATAAAGGTGAGCGTACCGCAGCACGGCCACGCAGATATCAAAAAACGGGCACTGCCGCAAAAGGCCTGACGGTACCCGTTCGGCGCCCCGACGGGGCGCGCGGCGCTGCCCGTCCGCACTTTGCTCTTCGGAGAGGTGCCGAAGCGGAACCGATCACGACCGCATTTCGATTCCGAATCGCATTCAATATCTTCTTGTGACCCTGCCGTCGGAAATGCAAAGCTTTTGGGGTATCTCGGAAGCGAGACCGATATCGTGGGTTATTATTATCACCGTATGCCCGTCTGCGTTTAGCCCGTGTAAAAGTTTCATTACCTCGGCACCCGAAGCGGTGTCGAGATTTCCTGTCGGCTCATCGGCAAGTATCACGGGAGGACGGGCGGCTATTGCCCTTGCCACCGCCACTCTTTGCTGCTGGCCTCCGGACAATTCGTTCGGCGAATGCTTTGCGCGTCCCGAAAGCCCAACCCTTTCAAGTGCGTCCTTAGCCAAAGCGCGGCTCTTTGACCTGCTGATCCCGCGATATATCAGCGGCAATTCCACATTTTCAAGTGCGGTCAGAGACGGAACAAGATTATAGCCCTGAAATATAAAGCCTACCTTTTTGCTTCGTACAAACGACAACTGCCTTTCGGACATTTTCGCGACCTCTTTGCCGTCAAGATAGTATCTTCCGGAAGTCGGCGTGTCAAGGCAGCCTATAATGTTCATCAATGTTGATTTGCCCGAGCCCGACGCTCCGAGTACCGCAAGCATTTCACCGCGTTCCACGCAGAGGGACACATTGTCAAGGGCAGTGACGCCTCCCTCTCCGCCGCCGTAGATTTTGGAAATATTATCAAGTTCAATAAGCGACATTTCGCATCACCGTTTTCTTTGTCTGATGCGATTAGTTTTGCCGATTCGGTTCCGTTTATGAGTGAGAGTATATGCCTATTCGCCTTCAAAAACGCCGATCGAGTTTCTGCCGACCGATAGCAGATCGGTGAAAGACCGACGACAGATCATTGACGAATCGTTGACGCGCATTTTTGCACCCTTTTTGCGAAATTCACAGTCTTACGGTATTCTGACTGCGTTGAGCTTTTCGACAATAAATCTGTCGATATATTTTTCGTATACACCCGAATTCTTGTTGTCCGCGGGACGGATCTCAAGAACGGTTACGCTTTCAAGCTGCGCGGCGTCCTTTAAAATTTTCATCAGGTACTTTTCTTCGTGCATCCTTTTTATCGGTTTGTTATACTTATAAAACACAACGAGTCGTTCACCGTCATCGTTTATCGGTGTCTCTTCAAATGAATAGACCATCACATCGCCGTCGGTTTTTTCTTTCAGCGACGCGATAATATGATCCTCGTCCGCAGGAGTTTTATATCTTCTTACACCGCCGAACTTAGTCTGTATCCCGCCCGAATATCGCTCGCGCATACGGTAATTTGAGACGATCGGTATTATGAGACATACGGCAATAAGAAGTAAAAAGGCAATGATGCCGAAATACCCGGTGCTTTTCATAAAGTTTACATAATCCATTGTTTTCCCTCTTCTTCCCTTTTTCGGACCGACGATCGCGATCGCCGTATCGGACACAAAACGGTCATTCTATTATTACGGATTTTATGTTGTCTCCGTTGTATTCACCGTTTGCCGCCTCATCTTCAATATAAATAAACGCTTCAAGCTTAACCGACTTTACAAGATGCGATAGCTTGCCCGTCGTGAGTTTGACCGATGAGATGATGGTTTCGTCGGCCATTTCCTCTGTCGTGAGGTGAGAATACCAGCTGCCCGAAGGGTGATTCACATCATCATACAGGTACATTTCGATATATTCCGATATATGTTCATCGATGTCGGACGGCGAGAGCACGGTCTCCGTCATCTTCCCCTCTTCCGTCACGACCGTAAGTCTGAATCCCGTTTTCGGATTCAGGGTCTCACCTTTTCCGAGTTCCGGTGCGCCGTTTACTTCTAAAGACTCGCTTACAAACTTTTTCCACAGATCGCGGTAATCGACATTACTCAAAGCCGATTCATTTGTCGGCAAGACCCAATAGCAGGCAATGTCGACACCTGTTCTGTCGGGCAGTGCCGAAGTTTTCACAGGTTTAAACGATCTGTATGACGCATCCGCCAGGCAAAGAGAAAAGTCACAGGAGTAGTAAGATGTTTTTGTATCGGATCCGACATCGGACGACGATGCGTCGCTGCACAAATCTCCGCCGCTCTGCACATTGTTCCGCAACGACTGATCGGTGCTGCCGCGAGGTTCGGGCATACGGCAGGACGCAGTCAACATTATCATTAACATTGCCGCAATTACGGTCATCACCGAAATAAAGTGTTTCATATATCATAACACCCGTTCTCAAAATTGCTATTCTGAATGCCACAATTTATTGTATCACAGAGGATTCTTTTTATCAACCGAGAAAATCCGCAGACACCGCCCGATATCACAGTAATATCGGCAATCATATCTACAAAGGTATTGACAATGAAAATAATAGAAAAACGCTCGGCAAAACCCGAACAACATAACACAACGCACAAAGCCGCCGTTCCGACCGTCTGTTATAACGGTCGGCACGGCGGCGCATATTATCTGAAAATAATTCCGTTCTGCATAAAACGAATGAGTTTTTTATCACGGGATCAAGCGCATTCGGGTGAGGAGTTAAAAAGAGCATAAAAGTACAGTTTTCGTGACTGCCGTGACCCGGTGTCTACCGCACGTTCCAAATGTCGAAATTTACCTTTGGACTCTGCCGGAGCCGTCCCCTTCGGCAAGTTTTTTTACTTCATCAACGCTCACATGGTTAAAGTCCCCTTCGACCGAATGCTTAAGGCACGATGCCGCGACCGCAAACTCTATTCTTTCCTGCGGTGCCATACCCATAAGCGAGGAATAGATCAATCCGGCTCCGAAACTGTCTCCGCCGCCGACACGGTCAACTATATGTATCTTATACTGCTTGCTGAAATAGCATTTACCGTCGGTATAGAGCATGGCAGCCCAGCCGTTGTCGTTTGCGGAAAATGAAGTTCTGAGGGTGATCGCCACCGATTTGAATCCGAAACGCGACACAAGCTGCTCAGCAACACTTTTGTATCCCTCGCTGTTCACGGCACCTTTGCTGACATCCGTGCCCTCGGAGCTTATTCCGAACACATCCGACGCATCCTCTTCGTTTGCAATGCAGACATCCACATATTGCATCAGCTGCGACATGACCTTTCCCGCTTTTTCTCTCGACCAAAGCTTTTTACGATAATTAAGGTCGCAGCTCACGGTGATATTGCGCTCCTTTGCCGCTTTACATGCCTCAAGACATATCCGAGCCACATTATCCCCGAGTGCGGGAGTGATTCCCGTGAAATGGAACCAGTCTGCTCCTTCAAAGATACTGTCCCAGTCAAAGTCAGACGCATCGGCTTCGGCTATTGCGGAACCCGCTCTGTCATATATAACCTTTGACGGGCGCTGGCTTGCGCCTTTTTCAAGGAAATAGATACCGACTCTGTCACCGCCGCGGGCAATGTTTGAGGTGTCTACACCGTAGCGTCTCAGCTCATTGACTGCCGCTTGACCTATTTCATGGGTCGGAAGCTTTGTAACAAACGATGCATAGATTCCGAACTCGGCAAGCGACACCGCAACATTGGCCTCGCCGCCGCCGTATGTGGCGCCGAAGCGGTCGGCCTGAACAAATCTGTAATACCCCTCGGGTGCAAGTCTCAGCATTATTTCTCCGAATGTTACTGCTTTCATTTTTCCGTATCTCCTATCATTTATCTTTTCTGATCGGCATCTTATGCGGACGAAAAATTCGTATCTTACTTATTTTTCCGAAACAAGATGTATCGCGAATCCGCCAACCTCGCCTTTTATGTATATGAAGGTCAGTTTACCGTCGGCATCATACTTTGCGGACTCATAGTCAAGCTCGATCCCCTTTCTCTCCAGGTACGCCGCAGCACGGTCAACGCTCAACGCAGATATCGCTATGTGGCCGTTTTTGCCCTTGCCAATGCTTTTCATTATCTCAACGTGTCCTACGAAGACCGACTTTGTACGCTCATCCCCGTCGTATCCGAGGACGCTTGCAAAGCTCGCCGCCGTCGACTCTGCCGACGCCTCATCCGCACAGTTAACACCGATGTGCGCAAGCTTGAATCCGAGCATCTTTTTGACCGCTTCGGCGGTCATACGCTTGATCTCGTCAAATGAATGAGACGCGATAAGGTCGGCGGGCACCATCCAGCTGCCGCCGCAGCAGAGTATCTTTTTGAAAGAGAGCCATGTGTTCATATTATCAGGATTTATACCGCCCGTGGGCATAAACATCAGACCCGAATAAGGAGCCGACATTGCCTTTACCATTTTAAGACCGCCTGCTGCTTCCGCGGGGAAAAATTTTACGGCATCAAGCCCCAGTGCGATTGCCGTTTCCGCCTCACTCGGCGTCGCTATTCCCGGCATAACGGGATATCCCTTTTTAATGCAGTGACCGACGACATCGGTATTGAGTCCCGGGCTGACTATAAATTCCGCTCCCGCCTTCACGGCTCTGTCCGCCTGCTCGGGTGTCAGAACCGTTCCCGCACCTATCAACATTTCTGGACGGCGCTTTTTCATTTCCTTTATAGCGTCAGCGGCGGCATCGGTACGGAATGTGACCTCCGCGCAGGGCAGACCGCCGTCACACAACGCATCGGCGAGGTCGCCCGCATCATCGGCATCGTTAATCTTCACAACGGGTACGATGCCCATAAGGCCGAGTTTTTTCAAAGTTTCATTCATAACATATCATCCTTTTAATTGAATATGATCTTAGGATCCGCGGGATTTATACGGTTTTCTGTCTTTTACAACCGAAAGCAAAGGGAAGAAAAACATCTGTATGTTATCTGTATATGATTATAGCGCGTCCGAGAAAATACTACTATATCTAAAAAAAGCGGATAAATATTGAAAAAATGCGCACTCCGTATAGTACACATCCTCAGCTCGGTAAAACAAGAACATCATTTATCACCTCACTGCTGCGCTAAGTAAGAGAACGCAATAAAAAAAGAATTCACGAATCGTCAAAAAAACACTTGATTTTTGGATGACGAGAACTTATAATATATTAGTATTGTTCGCGAACACGGAACAACCGGTATATCGACCGCATGGAGATGTCGCGTAGCTGGTCGAGCGCGCACGATTGGAAATCGTGTAACCGTTAAAAGCGGTTCGAGAGTTCGAATCCCTCC
>CAKRVQ010000088.1 GCA_934408795.1 uncultured Eubacteriales bacterium | reverse complement strand
GTCTGAAGCTCAACATTGCACTCAACTACGGCGGCAGGGACGAAATAGTGCATGCTGCGAAAAGGATAGCCGAAAAAGTGAAAGAGGGTACTGTCGATATCGACGACATTTCGGAAAAAATGATATCCGACAATCTGTACACCGCAGGTATGCCCGATCCCGACATAATCATAAGGCCGAGCGGCGAATACCGACTTTCGAACTTTTTAATTTGGCAGGCGGCTTATTCGGAGTATTGGTACTCCGATGTGCTCTGGCCCGATTTTAAGCCCAAGCATATTGATAAAGCCATTGAGGATTACAATCACAGAAACAGAAGATTCGGGGGGATATGATGAAAACTCGGGTGAGAACGGGGATCTTTATCGGGTTGGTCATTGTTGCGGTAGGCGCGCTCGGAAAGGTGTTTCAGGGGTATTTTATTTATGACGCTTCGTTTGCTTTGCTTGCGGGCGTCGGGACCTGGGAGATCCTTCACAATACCGGTCTTGTAAAGAGCAAATTTATCACTGTTGCATCGGTTATATTTGCCGCTTACTGTGCCATAGGTTTCGGAGAGGTTACCGAGTATACCCCTGCGTTTTTGTTCAGAGAGTACGCATCGGCGATCTTTTTGATAGTTATATACTGCTATTCTATGTTCGATCGTAAAAATTCCAATGCACTTGAGCCGATAATCGCTTTCGGATTTTCGCTTTCCCTCGGGTTTGCGTTCGGCACGCTGCTGCACCTTATCTGTCAGAAAAACGAGAGCGGAATATTCTATCTTTTGCTTTGTTTCGGTTTTTCTTGGGTATCGGACATGGGGGCGTATTTTGTCGGCAGTGCATTCGGAAAGCACAAGCTCTGCCCCGAGCTAAGTCCTAAGAAGACCGTTGAGGGGGCTATAGGCGGAGCGGTCTGCTCTCTTATCCTTGTTACCGCATTTTGCTTTTTATTCAATGCGCTTTCTTCCGATTTCAAGGTCAATATACTGATCATAGCCGTGATCACGGTACCGATGTCGGTCATCGGTATGCTGGGAGATCTTATGTTTTCGTACATCAAGAGGCACTGCGGAATCAAGGACTACGGCAAATGTCTTCCGGGTCACGGAGGAATACTCGACAGATTTGACAGTATAATTGCAATAGCGCCTGTTTTGTATATAGCAGAGATCCTTATACCGCTCATTGAAAGGAAGTAGAGTATGCCGACCGAAAGTTTATCCATTCTCGGAGCGACCGGCTCGATAGGCAGTCAGGCTCTCACGGTCGCGGAGCGTAACGGCATAAAGGTCACCGGTCTTACCGCTAACGGTTCAATCGATGCTCTGGCGAAAGCAGCGATAAAGTTCGGAGTCGACAGGGTGGCAATAGCCGATGAAACGAAGGTCCCGCAGCTTAAAAGTATGTTATTCGGCACGGGAACGGAAGTTCTCGGCGGCAGTGAGGGCATATGCAGGATCGCTTCTGATGAGCGTGCCGATACCGTGTTGAATTCAATAGTCGGGATCGCGGGACTGATGCCTACGCTCGCCTCAATCTCTCACACTGCGCGCATAGCATTGGCTAACAAAGAAACATTGGTGACCGCGGGAAGGCTTGTAAATGAACGACTCTCGGCATCGGACACCGAGCTGATACCGGTCGACAGTGAACATTCGGCAATATTTCAGTGCCTCAGGGGTTCGTCGCACGATGAGCTGAAAAAAATTATCCTCACCGCTTCGGGCGGTCCGTTTTTCGGGAAAAGCAGGGAAGAGATAGAAAATGTCACCCCTGCCGAGGCGTTAAGGCATCCCAACTGGTCGATGGGATCCAAGATCACGATAGACTCGGCGACCTTGATGAATAAGGGACTTGAGGTAATTGAGGCGGTACATCTTTTCGGAGTTTCTGCAAAAGATATTGAAGTGGTCGTGCACCGTCAGAGCATTCTTCATTCTGCGGTCGAGTTCTGCGACGGCGCCGTTATTGCTCAGCTCGGCGTTCCCGATATGAAATTGCCTATACAGTATGCGCTTACTTATCCCTGCAGGATGCCGTCTTCCGATGAGCCGCTTGATCTCATAAAGGTATCTTCTCTCACATTCGAAAGGCCTGATACCGATACTTTCGAATGTCTCGGCGTTTGTATAGATGCAATAGAAAAGGGCGGATTGGTTCCTGCCGCGGCAAACGGTGCAAATGAAGCTGCGGTATCCCTTTTCCTTGACGGCAAAATAGGTTTTACCGACATCGGAAAGCTCGTAAGAGGTGCTGCCGAGCGGCAGTCGGTATTTGAAGATTACGGTGTTGATGATGTCTTCGCGGCCGACAGGTCCGCGAGGGGATATGTTATGTCTGCCGTCGGCTGCGGCAGCTTCTGACTTCTTTTATTTAAGGCGGTGACGGCAGTATGGATACGATAGCAAACATCTGGGGCAATGTCTGGCCGATTTTGGTATCGGTTCTTGTTTTTCTCGTTGTTATAATGATACACGAATTCGGTCATTTTATCATGGCAAAAGCGCTCGGAGTGAGAGTCAACGAATATGCTATCGGATTCGGTCCTGCGATATTCAAATGGAGGGGCAAAGAGACCCAATATTCTTTAAGGATAATACCCTTCGGCGGATACTGTGCCATGGAGGGCGAGGATTCCGAGAGTACGGACGACAGGGGTTTTTGCAACAAGGCACCGTGGCGGAGATTTTTGATAATTATCGCCGGCGCCGCTTTTAATCTGATACTCGGGTGGATCCTGGTATTTTTCATTCTGCTTCCGCAGGATCTTATTGCCACCTCCAAAGTGGCGGGTTTCATTGAGAACGAAAGCTTCAAGCCCGTGAGCTGCAATTACGGATTGAAGGAGGGCGACGAGATCTACCGTGTCGACGGAAGGCGGATATATTCGACTATCGATCTCAGCTATGCATTTTCGGGTGTAAAGGACGGAAGCGTGGATATGGTCGTCGTCCGTGACGGCGAGAAGGTGAAGCTTGACGGTGTAAAGTTCGATACTAAGTACGAAAACGAGAATGCCGCCGATGAGAAGGATAAGGGTGTTCAGTATATCGTTGTGGACTTTAAGGTATACGGTGAAGAGAACAGTTTTCCGAACCTCATCAAAGCAACCTGCAAAACATCCTTCTCTTATGCGCGGGTCGTTTGGTTCTCGCTTGTTGATATAATCAGGGGACGATTCAGGATCAGTCAGATGTCGGGTCCCGTAGGAGTGGCGGCAGCCATGAGTCAGGCAGCAAAAGCGGGACTTTCCGACTTTTTACCGCTTATCGCGTTAATAACCATAAACTTAGGCGTTTTCAATCTGCTGCCCATTCCGTCGCTTGACGGCAGCAGGGCTTTGTTCATCCTTATTGAGATGATATTCCGCAAGCCGGTGCCGAGAAAATTCGAAGCACTCGTTCACGCGGTCGGGCTCGGTGTTCTGCTTCTGTTTATTCTTGTTATTACGGTCAAGGATATTTGGCAGTTGTTCTGATCGGTTTACGGCAGCAAGAGACGACGCGGTAACCGCCGTCAATAGTGCGGTGACCGCTCTGATATGATTTTAGAATACGGGCGGCGGGAGTTTCTGCCGCTTAGGATATCTTACGGAGTGAGTATGTTTAATCACGGTAATACAAAGAGGGTTTATGTCGGCAATACTGCCATCGGCGGCGGAGCGGACATATCGGTGCAATCGATGCTGAGTGTCACCTCAGATGACATTGAAGGCAATATCGCTCAGGCTAAGTCGCTTGAGGCTGCGGGTTGTGAGATCATCAGGACAGCAGTTCCCGAAATGAAAGCGGTCAGGGTCATATCCGCTCTGAAAGAAAATGTCGGAATACCTGTTGTTGCGGATATACATTTCGATTACAGACTTGCACTTGAAAGCGTTTATGCGGGTGCTGACAAAATCAGGATCAATCCCGGAAATATCGGAGATGATTCCAAGGTCCGCGAGGTAGCCAAAGCCTGTTCTCTTAAGAAAATACCGATAAGAATAGGTGTGAATTCGGGTTCGCTTGAAAAAAGCATTTTGGCTAAGCACGGTTCACCGAACGCCGAAGCGTTGCTTGAGAGCGGGCTCTATCATATTTCGCTATTGAACAGGTTTGATTTCGACGATATCGTTTTATCCCTGAAGTCATCGAGCGTGAAAACCATGTTTGACGCGTACAGGCTTGCCGCAGAAGTCTGTCCTTATCCGCTGCATCTCGGCGTTACCGAGGCAGGCTGCGAGCGCGACGGACTTATTAAGTCCTCGGCAGGTATAGGCGGGCTGCTATTATCCGGTATCGGGGACACGATCCGCATCTCCCTTACCGACGATCCTGTCAAGGAGGTATCGGCGGCTAAAGATCTTCTTAAGCTTTTGGGGCTCAGAAAGGGCGGGGTAAGGTTTGTATCCTGTCCGACCTGCGGCAGAACGCGGATAAACCTCATAAAGCTTGCAAATGAAGCGCGTGAAAGGTTTTCGGACTGCGACAAGGACATCACGATCGCGGTCATGGGCTGCGTTGTCAACGGCCCCGGAGAGGCGTCCGAAGCCGATATAGGTGTTGCGGGCGGCGACGGCTGCGGGCTGATATTCAAAAAAGGCAAAGCCGTCAGAAAGGTATCCGAAGACAAGATACTTGACGCGCTTGCCGAGGAAATTGAAAAATTATAGGTTTGGTGAAGTACATAGATGTCCGTAACATTATTCGGTGACATATTCGGCGACTGGTTGACGGAGCAGGACAAGTGGCTTTTTGATGCGCCGCTTGTAAGCTGCGACATCAACCGTAAAAAAAGAAGCATTACTGCGGTCTGCGCCTTTTCGGAAAAGGTGCAGGACATCGGTGCGCTCATACGCATCGGCAACTCGATCGCGATCAAAATGAATCTGGCTTCTTTTGCGGTCATGCCGAAGTATCCCGATGATGTTGCCGCATCGGTTACTGCCGGTTGGATGAGTGAGGGGGCTTCTTCTGCGGGACAGGCTGCCCCTGCGGCTGCGTCGGTATCCTCGGTCGTAAAGGGCGAGGAAGAGCTTAAGAGCGACCGTGCCGCCGTGTCCGAAAGCATTGATCAGTCGGAGCCCGAAGTACTCTTCGGCAACAGAATAACGGGAAGCGTTTCAGCAATATCGGAGATCGATCCCGAGTCCGGGAAATATATAACCGTTTCGGGCGACATTTTCAATGTGCAGATCGTTCCGACCAGAAAAGGCGATAAAAACAAGGTGTCGTTTATGTTTTCGGACGGCACCGGATCGGTCTCGGCAAAAACATATGTTGAGCTTGAGAGGATGGAAGGTCTCTCGGGTCTTAAGGACGGTATGACCCTATTAATGAAGGGATCGTACAAGTATGACGATTGGGACAAGGACTATCTTTTTAAGCCTGCTCATATAAGCAAAATTAAAAAGAAGAAGGGCGTTACCGATAATGCAGCCGAAAAGCGGATCGAGCTGCACGCCCACACAAGTATGTCTCAGATGG
>CAKRVQ010000087.1 GCA_934408795.1 uncultured Eubacteriales bacterium | reverse complement strand
TATAATATCATATATCGGGAGAGTGTTAACAGATGCCGGAAACTCAAAAAACAAAGAAAAAATCAGAGCACGCGACTGTCGATAAAAAATACGAAGACGGCGCGGCAAAAAAGCAGACGGGCGAGATTAAGCCTGTTCGTGAAAACAAAACAAAGTCAAAAAGCGGTGCGACCGCAGCGCCCGGGTCCGAGGTCAAGTCGGCAGTATCGGATGCGGTCGGATCCGTCGATAAAAACGGTGTAAACAAAAAATCGGGAGAAAAAGGAGATCCGTCTATGTCAAAGGTCACGGTCAAAGAATTCGCCGATGCGGTAGCGGGTAAGCTGAATCATGTTTTCGGCGTTACACCCGAGCAGGCTTCGGACGAGCTTTTCTATAAAGCCACCGTCCTCGCAGTGCTGGATATAATGAGAAACAGGCGCCACGGATTTAAAGACGAAATAGAAAAGTCCGGTGCCAAGACTGTTTATTATCTCAGTATGGAGTTCCTTATGGGACGGTCATTGAAGAATAACCTTTACAATCTCGGAATTACGGACACCGTGAAGAAGGCACTTGAGGGATTCGGCGTAAAGCTTGACGGTCTTTATGAGCTTGAACCCGATGCGGGACTCGGCAACGGCGGTCTCGGAAGACTTGCTGCTTGTTTCCTTGATGCACTTACGACCGGTGGATATTCCGCAATGGGATACTGTATCAAATATGAGTTCGGTATATTCAATCAGAAATTCGCGGATGGGTGGCAGACCGAAATGCCGGAGTTCTGGCTCCCGGGCGGCAGTGTATGGCTCGTCGAAAGAGCCGCCTCCGCGGTCGATGTTAATTTCGGCGGTGAGGTCAAGGAAAGCTGGGACGGTAACTATCACAGCGTGAATATCGAAAATTATACCACCGTCCACGCCGTACCGTATGATCTTATGGTCGCGGGAGGAGACGGTAAGAGTGTAAATGTTCTCCGCCTTTGGAGTGCGGTCAAACCCGAGATCGATATGCAGGCGTTCAACCAAGGCGACTATGTCAAAGCGCTTGAGCGTCAGGCAATGGCCGAGGTCATCAGTAAGGTGCTTTATCCCGAAGACAATCATCCCGAGGGAAAGTCTCTCCGCCTCCGTCAGCAGTACTTCCTTGTGTCTGCGTCGGTGCAGGATATTCTTAGGCGCCATCTTGCGAGATACGGAACGCTTGACAATCTTCCCGAAAAGGCGGCAATACACATAAACGATACCCACCCTGCTCTCGTTATTCCCGAGCTTATGCGTTATCTGCTTGACGAATGCGGATACGGATGGGATAAAGCGTGGGATATCGTCTGCCGTACGACCGCATATACCAATCACACCGTTATGCGTGAAGCGCTTGAGTGCTGGCAGGTAAGTATGTTCAAGTCGTTGCTGCCGAGGATCTATCAGATCGTGACCGAGATAGACAACCGCTTCCGCAATGCCACTTGGGAAAAGACTCACGACGCTTCAATGGTTGAGCGCACGGCGATAGTCCAGAGCGGTGTCGTCAGAATGGCAAACCTCTGCGTTGTTGCCTGTCATTCGGTCAACGGTGTTTCGGAGCTCCATTCAAAGATACTCACCGATACGGTGTTTAATGACTATTATAAGCTTACACCCGATAAGTTCACCAATGTCACCAACGGTGTCACCTTCCGCCGCTGGCTTTGTCAGGCGAATCCCGAGCTGACATCGCTTATAAGCGAATGCATCGGTACCGATTTCATATATAAGACTTCTGAGCTCGGCAAATTTGCAGCCTTTTCCGATGACAAGGCGGTGCTTGAGCGTCTTGACAAGATAAAGAGAGACAACAAGATCCGTTTCTCGGATTTTGTAAAGGGTCAATACGGTATAGAGGTCAATCCCGATACAATGTTCGATATGCAGGTCAAGAGACTTCATGAGTACAAAAGGCAGCATCTCAATGCGCTGCATATAATTTCGGATTACCTTAAGCTGAAGGAGGATCCGAATGCACCGATAGCACCCAAGACCTATATATTCGGCGCCAAGGCTGCCCCGGGTTACTATCTTGCAAAGCGCATAATCAAGATGATAATCGCACTCTCGAAGGAAATAGAGAAGGACCGCATTATAAGAGAGAAGATCAAGATAGTCTTTGCCGAAAATTACAGAGTCACCCTTGCAGAGCTTATGATACCTTCCGCGGATATTTCCGAGCAGATATCGCTTGCTTCCACGGAAGCTTCCGGCACAGGCAATATGAAGCTTATGCTCAACGGTGCGATAACCCTCGGAACCGAAGACGGAGCGAATGTCGAGATCCACAGAGCGGTCGGCGATGACAATATAATCATATTCGGAATGAAGACCCCCGAAGTACTTGAACTCAGGTCAAGGGGATACGATCCGATGAGGTATTATAACAAGAATCCCGAGCTTCGCGCAGCCGTTGACTTTATGGGTCACGGCATCGGCGGTGAAGATTTCAGCGATCTGAGATCGACATTTATGAATACCGACTACTATATGTCCTTTGCGGATTTCAACGATTACTGCGCGGCGCAGAAGAAGGCATCCGAGCTTTATGCCGACAGAGAGAAGTGGAACAAAATGTCGCTTGCCAACATCGCTTCCGCAGGCATATTCTCGGCGGACCGTTCCATTGCCGATTACGCAAACAACATTTGGAATATAAAGCCGGTCGACGGCAGAAAGTAACGGATAAGGCGTTATGGATTATTTACCGTATGACTCAAGGAGTGACCGCTATAAGGTCCCTTACGGTGCGGTTGCCGTAGGTCAAGAGGTGAAGATCAACCTCATTTTGCATAAGGACGCTCTCGTGAGAGAGGCTTACCTGCTTATAAGAAGGGACGGGGGAGAGTACCGAAAACTCACCTCCGCCCCCGGTCGTCATTATGACGGCGATTTTTACATTTACGGTTTTACCTTTTCGGAGCAGCAGGCGGGATTATACTATTACAGATTTGTCTATTCTTCCGCATACGGTGATATGAATGTGACAAAGCAGCGCTTTTCGAAAGGTACGGTGTCGGAAAAGGGCGGGGAGTGGCAGCTTACCTGCTATGAGCCTCAGCCCGAGCCGGAGGGCTTTGCGGGAGGTATAATCTATCAGATATTTCCCGACCGTTTTTATAATTCGGGGAGAAAGAAGTCCTCAATACCTGAGGACAGGTGCCTTCGTTCCGATTGGGGACGGGAGCCCGCTTTCAGGCAGGACGGTTCAGCCTGCAGTCTCGGGCGCGACTGGTTCGGCGGTGATCTGGAGGGCATAACCGAAAAGCTCTCTTATATTGCGGAACTCGGGGTTAACATCATATACCTGAATCCGATATTTGAGGCGCATTCGAACCACAGATATGACACTGCCGATTATATGAAGATCGATCCGGTGTTAGGTGATGAAAACGATTTCAGGCGCTTGTGCTACGAGGCGAAAAAACTCGGCATACGGGTCATATTCGACGGTGTGTTTTCCCATACCGGTGATGACAGTGTCTACTTTAACAAGTACGGCAGGTACGGCAGTTCCGGGGCGGCGCTGGATCCGAATTCCGAATATGTCAAATGGTACAACTTCCGTCATTGGCCTGATAAATACGATTGCTGGTGGGGCGTTCCGTCTTTGCCCGAGACAAACGAGGGCGACCCGTCGTTTTCCGAATACGTAACGGGAGAAAACGGGGTGCTTCGATTTTGGCTGAGAGCAGGTGCTTCGGGAGTGCGGCTGGATGTCGCCGATGAGCTTCCCGACGAATTCATAGATAAGATATACCGTGCGGTGAAATCCGAGGATCCCGACGCGCTCATAATCGGCGAGGTGTGGGAGGACGCAACCGACAAGATCAGTTACGGTCACCGAAGAAGGTATCTTTTGGGCGGCCAGCTTGACAGTGTGATGAACTATCCCTTTGCAAAGCTCATACTCGGTTTTGTTACGGGCGGGGATGCTTTTGATTTTGTCGACGGGGTGGAGAGTATTTGCGAAAACTATCCGCCCACGGCGCTTAAATTGCTTATGAACCATATAGGAACTCACGATACCGCGAGGATACTGACACTGCTTGCCAAGGGCGGAGAGCTTCGGCAAAGCCGCGAGCAGCAGTCCGGAATGACACTCGGTGAAGATGAGTACCGTCATGCGGTCCGCCTTTTGAAGATTGCCGCGGTACTGCAGTACACTCTGCCCGGAATACCGTCCTTGTATTACGGAGACGAGGCAGGGGTCGTCGGCGGGGCCGATCCGTTTTGCAGAGGTTGTTATCCGTGGGGAAACGAAAACGGTGAACTGCTCGACTTTTACCGCGCACTCGGAAAACTCAGGCGGAGCACCGACGCATTTGTCGGCGGATTCAGGAGCGTGTTTGCGGGGCTCGGTATGCTTGCTTACGAGAGGATCGGGGAGTATGACAAGATCCTTGTTGCCGTTAACCGTTGGCGTGAAAACGATGTGTTTTATGTCCCGGAGGGGTGGGAGGACGCCGAGACGCTGTTCGGCACCTCACCGAGCGGCAATGCACTTACTCTGCCGCCGTTCGGTTATTCAATACTCAAAAAAATAATATGAATTTCGGCTCGGTTGCCGTTTTTTGGGAAACATTGCTGCAATGTTTCCTTTTTTTATGCGTATTTTCAGGATGCAAAACTAAAAAAAGGAGACAATGCAATGAAAAATATCATTGTAAACATCGGCACCGACGGCAGCGTTTCATGCAGCGATGATATGCTCGGCAACTGCGGAGAGCATAACTGTACCGCACTGAAGCTTATCGTTCTTGATCCGTCTTTGACTGATTGTGATTTCTTCAGGGTCTGGATCGGCGACAGATACAGTGAAAGGCTGACGGCTGAAAACGGCACGATAGAGTACACTGTGCCGCAGGATGCGCTTATGCCGCCGGAGGTGGATATGCAGCTTTGCGGCTATCGTATAAACGACGGAACCGTTTGCTACATCGCAAAATCCGCTAAGGTGAAGTTTAAGGTCGATACTTCCGTTTGCAGCAGAATGCTCGGAAAAAACGCAGCCGAACCGTTTGAAGCGTACAGTCTTGAATGCGGAAAGGCGGCGGATCTTGCTTACAAGTCATCCGAAAGTGCGGCTGCATCGGCAGCGGCGGCCAAAGAGGCGGAGCAGTCGGCAGCGGCAAGCAGTGCTGCAGCGGCAAGCAGCAGAGCGGCTGCCGAGAGTGCGGTTACGGAGATATCGCAAAAGTCCGAAAACATAATAAACGCAGTGAATTCCGGCAGCGTTTCTCCTGCGCTCGTTGAACAAAAAAGCAATGCCCAAATGCGTTTTTGGGTAGGAACAAGAGCGGAATTTGCACAGATAACCGCTCCCGAAAACAATACGCTTTATCTGTTCACCGATGACAAAAGCTACACCGAGCTCAAAACCGAAGTCAAAACAGAGCTCAAAACTGAGGTCAAGACCGAGGTCGTGACCGAGGTGAATGAGGGGCTTGATGCAAAAATCGACCAAAGAATTGCCGAACAGACAAACCTGACAGGAATTCTTAATGCGGTGTATCCCGTCGGCTCTGTCTATATC
>CAKRVQ010000086.1 GCA_934408795.1 uncultured Eubacteriales bacterium | reverse complement strand
CGTACATATCGTTCCGCCGTAGTATTCCTTTCCCATCGGCTCATCGAGTATCAGGAACACTGCGATCTCGGGATCGTCCATAGGCGCTATCCCGAGGAAAGACGACACATAAAGCGCCTGCTCACCCGTTTCGAGTATTCTTACCATTTTCTGAGCGGTACCGGTCTTTCCGCCTATTCTGTAGCCGGGAACATAAGCGTTTCTTCCGCCGCCGCCGTTGACGACCGCCTCTGCCATTTTTCTTACGATCGCACTTGTCTCGTTTGATATGACCTGGCGCTTTGTCGTGGTATTTATCGTTTCGATGACATTTCCGTCACCGTCGCGGATCTCCTTTACCACATGCGGCTGAACAAGATATCCGCCGTTCACCGTAGCGCAGCAGGCGGTGATCAACTGTATCGGTGTGACATTGAAGGTCTGACCGAATGAGGATGACGCCAGCTCCGTGGGACCCATTTTATCCTCTGCGTGATAAACGGAGCCCGATTCTCCCGGAAGATCTATCCCTGTCTTTTTAGTCAGCCCGAACGCTTCAAAATATCTTGAGAAATTCTCGGCGCCGAGTAGCTGGCCCATCGTTATGAAGGCAGGGTTACAGGAGTTCATCATCGCAAGGGTGAGATTCAGCTGCCCGTGTCCCGTTGTTCTGTGACAACGGTATCTTCTCCCGGCCACCACGATATATCCCGGGCAGTTAAAGCCGCTGTTCAGATTGACGCAGTTTTCCTCAAGTGCCGCCGACACGGTAACAAGTTTGAAAACCGATCCCGGTTCATAAGTATCGGATATCATTTTGTTACGCCATTGGCGGTTTCTGAGCTCTGCTACCTTTTTATTGTAATCCTCGTCACCGAGCCCCTCAAGTGACTTCTGATCTTCTTCGCTCAGCTTGAACGGTTCGTTGGGATCGAAATCTCCTTTTACCGCGCAGGCAAGTATCTCTCCCGTGTTGACATTCATGGCGAGAACGCCTCCGCGCTCTCTTACAAGGTTATCCGCTATAGCCTTTTCAAGATACTTTTCGCAGACATGCTGAATGTAGAGATCCATTGTGAGCACAAGGGTGTTTCCCTGCTGCGCCTCTATCGTCGTCTGATAACTGAACGGCATACCGACTCCGTTTGCGGTCTTGGCGGCAACTACTCTCCCGGGCACACCCGTGAGCTTTGAATCGTAGTACGCCTCTATTCCCGCAAGTCCCTGATTATCGGTTCCGACAAATCCGAGCATGACCGATGCCATATTGTTATTCGGATAATACCTCTTCGTCGACTCGTCAAGACCGATATAATTGCCTACGCCGTATTCGCTTGCGGCGATATAGGCATTGATCTTATCGGCTTCCGGCTGCTCTACCTGCCGTTTTATCATTACATAGCTCAGATCCTTATTGAGCTTTGCGAGCACATCGTCCTTTTCAAGATCAAGTATATCGGCGAGGTTCAGGGCGATCTCGTCTTTTACGGCATCGCGCTTCTTTTCGTCGGTGATCTTTTTGAAGTCGTTCGGAGTGACATATACGGTCCACACGGTTGCGCTGGTGGCGAGAAGGGTCATATTTCTGTCGTAGATATCCCCTCTTCTTGCGGCGATCTCGGTGTCATACAACTGCTGATCCGCAGCCTTACCCCTGTAAAAGTCTCCGTGAATTATCATTATATTGAACAAGCTTGCGAGAGGAACGGAAAGCGACAAAATGACGGTCACGATCATTATTATCTTGATTCTTCCTGTCATTTTCCTGTTCGGACTGTTTCCCTTGACTGCCAAACCTCACGCCTCCGTTTCGGAATTTATCACTTATCAAACATTATCACAATGATATCATATATCGTCTCGTTTTGCAAATACCGAATATATCCGAAAACGAGAGTTAAGCAAAAAGACTTTAACTCTCGTAAACATTTATATTATTAACTTTGTCGCGTTATTCGCCCTTTTGTGCCGACGGCGGGTCCGACGCGGCGGCAGAGGTGTTCCTCTGTTCATATCCGCGGGGCATTTCGGAGGAGTCGTATTCGCGGATATATGTCTGTAGGTTATGCCGTTCGGGTAAATGTCCGTCGGACATGTTCCGGGTGTGTTCAAAAATCGCCGCCGATATTATTCGGTCGCGGGCAGCACGGGATCGGCATTTGTCAGCCCCGAAAAATCCGTTCCGTTGACACTTAAATAGACTATCTGACTGCGCTCAAGCTTCTGCATCCCTATTTCTTTTGCGCTTTCTTCTATGGTGTCGTATGTCATAAGGGACTGCACATTGCATTCAAGTCGTATTATCTCACTGTCAAGCTTGGATATGGTCTTTTTCTGCTTTCCGATCTTAACATCCACTCTGCTTATTTCGGCAAAAGAGAAAATATTGGCTACCACGGCAGCAAGCAAAACACCGACAATTATCACGCGTGATATCTTTGCTTTTTTCTCCCTCGCCTTTCTCTCGGCATTTACCTTTTCGCGGGTCAGTCTGCCGGGGTATTCAATGACGGGAGCATCATCCTTTTTCGGTTTGGGGGCAAACATATCAAAATCATACGCCACATTATTCTGATAAAGGTTTAATGTCTCCATTATTTTGTTCTCCGTCTTTAAATTTTGGTTATACCGCTTGTTGCCTTATTAAAAATTTCCTGACGAGTCGGGCATCAAAGCGGTAAAGATGCTTTTGGCGAGTATCATTCGCCGTTCCGTTGCCCCGACGGCAACCGTCATTTTATCTTTTCGATAACCCTTAGCTTTGCGCTTCTGCTTCTTGGGTTCTTTTCAAGCTCCTCGGCTCCGGCAACTATGGGCTTTCTTGTGATTTGTAACGCCTGCGGCGTTCTTCCGCACACACAGACAGGAATATCGGGCGGACAAACGCATCCTTTGCAAAGGTCCGCAAATGCCTGTTTTACTATTCGATCCTCTAAAGAATGGAATGTTATGATGCTTAGCACTCCGCCGACCTTCAGGCACGAAAATGCACCCTCTATGGCCGGGCGAAGACAATCAAGTTCACCGTTCACTGCGATACGCAGTGCCTGAAAACACTTTCTTGCGGGATGCCCGTCCCTTCTTGCGGCAGCGGGCACGCTTGCGGCAATTATATCGGCAAGGCGGGTGGTGGTGAGTATGGGAGAGACTTCCCTTTCCTTCACGATATTCCGCGCGATACGATATGAAAACTTTTCTTCACCGAATCGGGTGAAGATATCGGCAAGCTCCTCCGCAGTCAGCGTGTTTACGAGATCGGCAGCGGTGGTTCCGCTCTGACTCATCCGCATATCAAGAGGCGCTTCTCTGTGGTAAGAAAAGCCGCGGCTGCCTTCATCGAGCTGATGAGATGAAACGCCGAGGTCGAGCAATATCCCGTCGACCTTATCAACATTCATACTCTTGAGAACGGAAGGAATCTCGCTGAAATTCGAATGCACGACTGTCGCATTGAATTCCTTCAGTCTTTCGGTCGCGGTCTTAACCGCGTCGGGGTCGCGATCAAAGGCGATCAGTCTGCCGCCGTCGGTCAGGCGTTTTGCTATCTCGCGGGAGTGTCCCGCACCCCCTACGGTTCCGTCGATATATATGCCGTCGGGCTTTATATTGAGAGAGTCTATCGTTTCATTGAGCAAAACGGGCAGGTGTACAAATTCCATATTCTATACCGCCCGTCAGAATTCCAATTCGGCGACAAGTTCGCCGATCGATTCGGGTGTATAGTCTCCGCTTTCGGTAGCCCATGCTTCACTGTTCCAAAGCTCCAGATGGGTCGACATACCGAGAATGCAGATCTCGCCTTTGAGTTCTGCGTATTCCCTAAGCGGTGCTGGAAGGAGCACCCTGCCCTGAGCATCGCAGTCAAGTTTTGCCGCGCCTGCGTAAAGGAAGCGACGCACCTTGCTCGCCTTCATCGTGGGGAGCTCGCGGATCTTTTCGTCGAGTCTGTTCCATTCCTCGGTAGAGTAGATGCAAAGGCAGCGCTTGCCTTCTATTCCGCGGCAGAGCATAAAGCTGTTCCCGAGATCCTCGCGCAGCTTAGCTGGCATAAAGACGCGGCCTTTTGTGTCTACATTATGTCTGTACTCGCCGTAAAGCACAATCGCCGCCTCCTTTTTCACCACATTAAACCACATATATGGATTATTACACCACAATCCACCACTTTCAATGTAATGATAAACCACTGTAAGGGAAAAATCAAGCATTATTTACATTTTTGTAAATATTTTTTAGCGGTTTGTATATAGTAATTTTTGTCACCACAATATATTGTGTAGTGTCGCGATAAGTGTTGAGCACGGTTACCGTTGTGCGGCAGACGGCAAAGGCGGCTGGATACATGGTAAAACCGCCCGGCGACAACAAAAAAAGCGCCGTCCGACGCGAAAGGTGCGTCGGGTGGCGCCCGAGGTGCGGAACGATCTTGTTTTACGGTCAAAGAAAGTGCGGAGTTTCAACACAAAACAAAATGTATTGACACCGCTATAATAAATGATTATAATTGTATTGTTCCCGCCGCTGTGGTGGAATTGGCAGACACAAGGGACTTAAAATCCCTCGATAGCGATATCGTACCGGTTCAAGCCCGGTCAGCGGCACCAAGTGTAGTGGTCTATAAGTCTTTTCTTATAGACCACTATTTTTATGTCCTTTAGGACATTTTGCCTCGCCTTTTTTTAAGTAACTTTATGGAAAATCATATGCCCGATAAAACAACCAAAGGACTTTTGGTGTTGTAGGCGACGGCGAAATGTTGAAAGAATAAGAGACGTATGCTATAATGTATAATAGAAAACGATTGGAGAATTATTATGACGATCAATTGTGTATGGGAGCATAACGGCAGCGACACCTTGCTTTATGCGATGGATTTTGTAGGCGCTTATACTCGCGGAGAAACATTGGAAGCGGCTGTCCGAAAAATGCAAGAAGAAATCACATCCTATCTTAATTGGTGCGGCAAAAAAGCAGAAACAAGTATGGATATCGCTATCATCGAAGAAAAGGTTTCCTCGCTTGCGATTTGCGACGCGGATTCCGATGTGCTTTTTGAAAGCGAAAAAGCGCCGCTGATAGCAGAAGAATATAGAACACTAAAGGCACTTGCGCTGAAATCGGCGCAGGACTTTCTTTCCTTGTATAATTCCGTTCCCGATAAAAATGCAACGGCTTCTCCCGAACGCAAGACCTTTTACGGAAAAGTTCCGCGCTCGGCTGATGAAATGTATGAGCATACAAAAAATGTAAATAAGTATTATTTTTCGGAGATTTATATCGACGCTGACAATGATGGGAGTATCTATGCGTGCCGCGAACATGGATTTAAAGCACTGGAAGCAAAGTCGGACTTCCTTGAAAATGTTGTCATAACAGGGAGCTATGGAGAAGATTGGTCTCTTCGCAAAGTGCTTCGTCGATTCATTTGGCATGACCGCATTCACGCTAAGGCGATGTATCGAATGGCTACAAAAGTCTTTGGTGCGGAAAGCATTGAAAATCCATTTTACTTTTGATGAAGAAGTCTTAACACAACGGTACGAGTTAAAGAATACTTATCGTCCGACACACTCCCGAAAATCG
>CAKRVQ010000085.1 GCA_934408795.1 uncultured Eubacteriales bacterium | reverse complement strand
TGCTACGCCCGCGCAGTGCGGTCGGTGACTCGCCGCCCGGCCTGTGGCAGGCTTGGTTCGACCATGGCCGCGGCGCGCACGGTGAGGCTCGGCACCGGGGTCTACCCGGTGGTGCTCCCCAACGTCCGCGACCCGCGGCTCATCACCATCCGCCGCGGCGGCTCGATCCCGGCGGCAAGGCAGAGTGCCGAAAGCTTCGCTCCGCATAAAGCGGTAAGGGTGTTACCGTCGACGGAAATATCGGAAAGACCCGTTGTGCGGATGACCGCACCCTCTATCCCGTCATCGGACACAAGCAGATTGGAGCCGTTTCCCACGACAAGTACGGGGACATCGAATTCCCGTGCCGCCTTCAGCACCGCGACTATCTCATCGGCGGATTCGGGCATTACAAACACATCTGCGTTACCGCCCACACCGAATGTCGTATGAAGTGACATCGGCTCATCGGTCTTATAACCCACGCCCGACTCGCTGAGTCTGTCGGTAAATCGTTTGAGATGCATATGACCCCTCCGTATATGATTTTCGGCGCTCCGAACCGCCGGCTTTCGGGCTTTAATGTTTTCCGTTACAGTACTATTTGTTTTCGTACATTCTGAAGAGGAATGCCGCACCGATTATTCCCGCGTCATTGCCGAGGGTCGCAGCCTTTATTTCGGTCTGTGCCGGTGCGTTCTTTGAATATCTGAAATGCTCGACATGACGGCGCACGGGGGCAAGAAGCGTTTCTCCCTCTTTGGAGATGCCGCCGCCTATGCAGGCGACCTCGGGCTGGAAGATGTTTATTACATTTGTAAGTCCGCAGGCCACATAATCACAGTATTTATCTACGACTGCCTTTGCGGTCTTATCGCCCGCACGCATACCGTCAAACGCGGTCCTTCCGTCGACCTTGTTTATATCTCCGCCGACTATTTCCCACATCTTACTGTCTTTATTATTCTCCATAGCTGCCTTTGTCTGGCGGACAAGTGCGGTCGCGGAAGCATATGCCTCGTAGCAGCCGCGTCTGCCGCAGGAGCAGGGCTCGCCGTCCATAACTATAACGGTATGTCCGATCTCGCCGCCTGCACAGTTAAAACCGACTATCATTTTGCCATCCACGACGACGCCGCCGCCGACGCCCGTACCGAGTGTGATAGCCACAAAGTTCTTTGTTCCCTTGCCTGCGCCCGCAATCATTTCACCGTATGCAGCCGCGTTTGCGTCGTTATCCATATAGATAGGCATACCGTCCAGCTTTTCGGAAAGCAGCTTTCTCATCGGAAAATTCGAAAAGCGGAGATTATTCGCCGTTGCGATCACTCCGGTATACGGATTGACGCTTCCGGGGCTGCCGACACCGACGCACTTGATATCGCCGAGCGTCAGACCGGCTTTTTTAACCGCTTCGCGTGCGGCGTATGCCATATCGGCAACGATCTCTTCGCCCGGTCTGCCGGCGTTTGTCTTGACCTTTGCCTCTCCCGCTATCTTATAATCATCATTCACGACTCCCGCGGCGATATTTGTTCCCCCGAGATCTATTCCCAAATAATACATATCCGTTTACTCCTTGTCCCGATAACCGCCGAGGCGGTCCGATTATGATATACAGTTTATTTTTTCCTTTTTATTTTTCGTCGTTTTTCGCTTTGAGGCGGTTAGTGTCCTGCAAATGCTCAAGTTTGGGTCTCAACGATGCTTATTTATAAACATCGTCAATATTGCGGGTTTTCGGTCCGTCCGAAACGGGAGTTGCCATGCCGAGCTTCTTGAGCAGCTCCTCGGCGGCGTTGTACCCCATCTTTTTCTGTCTGTTATTCATCGACGCGACCTCGATTATAACCGCAAGGTTTCTTCCCGGCTTTACGGGGATCGTGAGCGATGTTATATTCAGTCCGAGGATCTCTGTGGTCTCGTCCTCAAGGCCTATCCGATCATAAGCCTTTTGAGCATCCCAATGCTCAAGTTTTATGACAAGATCTATTTTTGCGGTAGGCAGAACCGCGCCGACGCCGAATATCCTGCTGATATTTATAACGCCTATTCCGCGGAGCTCGACAAAATGTCTGATGTTTTCGGGTGCGCTTCCCACCAGCGATCTTGACGAAACGCGGCGGATCTCGACTGCATCGTCCGCAATTATTCTGTGTCCTCTTTTAACAAGCTCGATCGCGGTCTCGCTCTTTCCGACCCCGCTCTCTCCGAGTATCAGTATTCCCTCGCCGTAAACATCCACAAGGACGCCGTGTCTTGTTATTCTCGGCGCGAGCTGAACATTCAGAAACGACATAAGTGCTGCTATAAAGTCCGATGTACTTTCGGTCGTTTTATACACCGGGACGCCGTTATTTTCGGCGTAGCGGCAGGTCTCGTCGCTCGGGTCAAAATTTCTTGCCATTATGACGAGCTTCGGCTTTGTGGCAAAAAATGCTCTGAGTCTTTCGCTCCTTTCCTCCGCCGAAAGCCCCTGGAGATAGCTTTCCTCACTTTTACCGATTATCTGTATGCGGCTGTTGTCATAGTATTCATAGTACCCGGCAAACTGGAGACCCGGTCTGTTGACATCCGCGGTTGAGATAAGCACCGTTTCGGGATCGGCACACTCCACTATCGGTGTCAGCGAAAACTCATCAACGACCCTTGCAAGGGAGACCGAAAACTGTGATTTCATTGTTTCCTCCGTATTAAAGCGGCCTATCAGCCGCCCGTATCCAATACTTTCCTGTTAATTATACAACATAAGCATCGATAATAAAAGCATATTTTTTGCCCTGCGGCAATTATTTATTTGCGGATATTTGCGGAATCGTCCCCGCTCATCATCCAAAGACCGCCGAGGCACGCACGGTGCGGGCTGCGGTAAAAAGATTCTCGGCACATCGGTGACGATAGTTGTTGAAATTTGCATTATTACAATGTATAATGTATTTGGGGAAAGTTGGCACGCATTGAAATACGGTTGCGGAGCCTGTCGTTTTCCGATGCGCGGTCTCCCCCCGTCGGGAGTATTTGTTTTCACTTTATGCGTACATACGCGCATACGCGGAAATGCGAAATACATTTAGGATGTGATCATTTGAAACTCGGTATAGTAGGTCTGCCGAATGTCGGCAAGTCGACCCTTTTTAACGCGATTACAAATGCGGGCGCGCAGTCCGCAAACTATCCGTTTTGCACCATAGAGCCTAATGTGGGCGTAGTGGCGGTGCCGGACGGGCGGCTGGACAAGTTATGTGAAATGTATACACAAGGAGACAGAGTGCCGCCGATAGTCCCTGCGGTAATAGAATTCGTTGACATTGCGGGTCTTGTAAAAGGCGCTTCCAAGGGTGAAGGACTCGGCAATCAGTTTTTGGGCAATATAAGAGAGGTCGACGCAATAATTCATGTGGTGCGCTGCTTTGAAGGCACCGATGTCATACATGTCGAAGGAAGTGTCGATCCGGCAAGAGACATTGAGACCATCGATCTTGAGCTGATATTCTCGGATATGGACATTGTAAAGCGCAGGATAGACAGGACGACCAAGTCGCTCAAGGGCGACAAGTCCCTTGCAAAGGAGCTTGAGTTCTTAAACCGCGTCTATGCGGTTCTTGAAAGCGGCAAAGCGGCGCGAACGGTCGAATGTGATGACGACGAACGGGCGACGCTCGACAATATGTGTCTTCTCACGGCGAAGCCGATCATCTATGCCGCGAATCTCAGCGAAGAGGATTTTTCGGGTGAAGGTCCCGAGAAAAACAAAAACTTTGTAGCAGTAGAAAAAATTGCTGCCGCAGAGGGGTCGGAAGTTCTGCCGATATGTGCGAGCATGGAGGCGGACATATCGGGAATGGAGCCTGAAGAGAAGATGATGTTTCTTTCAGACCTCGGTCTTGAACAGTCGGGTCTCGATCGGCTCATAACCAAGAGTTATCATCTGCTCGGTCTCATTTCTTTCCTCACCGCAGGTGAAAAGGAAGTAAGGGCATGGACGATAAAAAAAGGTGCCAAGGCTCCTCAGGCTGCGGGCAAGATACATTCGGATTTTGAGCGCGGATTCATACGGGCACAGATCGTATCGTATGACGATCTTGTGTCCTGCGGATCAATGGCTGCGGCCAAAACGAAAGGATTAGTTCGAACCGAAGGCAAGGACTATGTTATGAAAGACGGCGACATTGCGGAGTTTCTCTTCAATGTCTGATAATATGCCCGAATGCGGCATCACTTAATTCTTCGGAGGTAATGAAGACGATGAGAAAGACTAAGATCGTATGCACCATAGGCCCCGCTTCCTCAAATGAGGAAATGCTTACCGCCATGTGCAAGGCGGGAATGAATGTTTCCCGTCTTAACTTTTCGCACGGCGATCACGAGGGGCATCTTAAAAATATTGAGCTGATAAAATCCGTGAGATCCAAGCTCGGTCTGCCCATTGCGATAATGCTTGACACCAAGGGACCCGAGTACCGCATAGGTACATTTTCGGGAGGCGGTGTCGATCTTAAGGACGGCGACACTTTTACCTTTACTCCCGATGATATCGTAGGTGATGAGACCCGCGTTTCGGTAAGCTACAAGAAGCTGAGCGACGAGCTCTCGGTCGGAGGAAAGATACTTGTAAACAACGGTCTCGTCAGCTTTGAGGTCACCGAGATAAAGGGCAGGGATGTTGTCTGCCGTGTGCTTGAAGGCGGAAGGCTGACCGACAGAAAGAGTATGAGTTTCCCGGGGGTCGTGCTGAAGCAGACATATTTAAGCCGTCAGGACAAGGATGACATTGCCTTCGGCATCAGGCACGGAATCGATTTTATAGCCTGCTCGTTTGTTTCGTGCAAGCAGGATCTTCTTGACATCAAGAATTACCTCAAAACGCTCGGTGAGGATGCGGAAGGGGTAGAGCTTATTGCCAAAATTGAAAACCGTTCGGGTGTCGACAACATTGACTCAATATGCAGCGAGTGCGAAGGAATAATGGTCGGCAGAGGAGATCTCGGGGTAGAGATCCCGTTTGAAGAGGTGCCTGCGGTTCAGAAAAAGCTCATTACAAAGTGCCGTCTGTTGGGAAAAAGAGTCATAACCGCCACCGAGATGCTTGAGTCGATGATACACAATCCGAGACCGACAAGAGCAGAGATATCGGATGTTGCGAACGCGGTATTCGACGGTACGAGTGCGGTAATGCTTTCGGGCGAGACCGCTGCGGGAAAATACCCCGATCTGACCGTTTCGGTAATGGCAAAGATCACCGAAAAAGCCGAAGAGAGCATTGATTACGGCGATGTGTTCCGCACATATGAGTTCCGCATAAAGGATCTTGTGGACGCGATATCCCATGCCACCTGCGGTATGGCGATCGACATAAGCGCAAGTGCGATAGTCGCCTGCACCCTTTCGGGAAAAACGGCGAGACTCATTTCCCGCTTCCGTCCCCCGGTCGACATATTGGGACTTACGACAAACGAAAAGACCTGGCGCAAGCTTGCCCTCTCTTGGGGTGTGACTCCCGCCATGTGTGAAATGTATCCCTCAACCGAGGTTTTGTTCTTCTCGGCAAAGAAGAAAGCGGAAAAGGTATTCGGACTCAAAGCGGGCGATCGTGTGACCATAAC
>CAKRVQ010000084.1 GCA_934408795.1 uncultured Eubacteriales bacterium | reverse complement strand
TCCTTTATCCTTAAGCTCTTTCCAGTCCTCGGCGTCTATCTTTCCGACCGTTCCTATCATCTGCGGTGCAACATTACCCTCAAGATAATCCCTGTACGGAACAGTCGAAACCTCCACGCCCTTGCTTTCAAGACCGTGTTCAAGAATGACCGCCATAAGTCCCGACGGTATATCATTTGCGAAGGTATACGGATTATTGACCGAGAACTCGGCGCGCTCCATTGAGTATCTGACGCCCATGATCAGGCGCGCGGTGTCGGAATCGAAGCTTTGGAGCATATACTTTTCAACAAGCGCGTTGTAGCAGTTTTCCGCCGTGGCGTAAACATTGACCTTAGCCAGTTTTCGGAGTTTTGCGATCTCGTCTTCGTCGTCGCCGAATTCCGCCGTTTTGTTACTGAGGGTCAGAGGAAGTATATCATTCCACTCCGCTTTATGCTCGGTGAAGATCTTTATCATATAATCGACTGTCTCGTTCATACTTTCGGCCGACATATACGCCCTGTTGAACACCACATCATATCCGCTGCGGTTTGTTACTATCGGTCTGCCGTAGCAGTCCAATATTTCGCCGCGCGGAGCCTTTACCGCCACCTTTCGCACCCTTAAAGTGCCGTTTGCGGTTGAATATTTTCCTGCGGATATAAGCTGAAAATCGACAAGTCTTATACCGAAGACGGCAAAGACCGCCGCCATTATACCGGCGAGGATCTTTATTCTTTTGTCATTTTGCTTTCTTCTCATTTATTCTCCCAATTACTCGGTCGACCCGTTCGGCGGTGCCGAAGGTTCGGCTGAGCGTCGCGGCACGGTCGTTTTTCCGAAGCCGAAGCTGCCGCTGTTTACCTTTACCGCAATACCGCGCGTGCCGAAAAGCACATCATTTTTTAACAAGTTTTCTTGCGCACCATCTGACAAGCAGGAATATCGGAACGCCGACGAGGAATGTGAGTCCCGCCGACGGAAGGGTTATCTTCAAAAGGAAAGCGATGCTTTCATCGCTGCCTCCGAGCAGGTTGAATACAAACCATTTTGAAATATAGTATACCGCGATATCCGCAAACAGGACCACCGAAGCCGACACAGTATTGTTTAAGAACACCCGAGAGATCAGCAGTCCTGAAATGCAGCAGATCAGGAACAGTGCGATCGTGTTGAAGCAGAAGGAATCGGCACAGACTATATCCGCCGCCGCTCCCGCTATGATACCGTACACGGCGCCTGTCCATTCCTTAAAAAGTATTCCCGCGGAAAAGACTACCGGCAAAAAGATCGATACCGACGGAGCACCTATCGGAGCGGGAAATGCCGGCGAGTACTGTATCAGGAATACTATGAGCATAAGGACGGCATAAAGAGCATAAACCGTCCGCTTTTTTCTTTTGAGTGCGGAAGCCAAATACCGTCGCCGTCCTTTCGTATATCACGGAGTCCCGCGGCAATGTGCTCATACGGAGCACGGGAAACGCCGCGCGGACTTTATTTTAATTATCAATACATTCCCTGACCGGAAAAATATGTTATCACCATAACGCTCTCAAGCGACGACACATCGACCGCGGGTTCCACCTCGGCATACAGTCCCGTCGATATATTATCGGAGAAAACACCCGTTATTCTTCCTATCAGCAAGCCTTCGGGGAACACTCCGCCGCCCGAGGAAACGACATAGTCTCCGACCGCCACAAGTGCGGTCCTTCTGACATTGTAGAATTTAAGTCTGCCGTTTGACGCAAGCTCCAGCGAGCCGCCCGCAACGCCTATATCGGAGGTCCTTCTGTCTATTGCCGCAACCGCTATCGAACTGTCGAGCACGGTCGTGACCTTCGCATATGAGAGTCCTACTTCCGTGACATATCCGACAAGCCCGTTTTCGGTTATAACGGGGTCTTTTACCGCAATGCCGTCCACCGAGCCGCGATTCACGGTAAAGCCGCCGTAAGGATCCGAAGTGTCCCTCATGATCACGGTGGCGGGCTCGAACATAAAGTCTTTATTGCGTTCCTTTATTTCGAGGTATTTTTTATACTCTTCGTTTTCTGCCTTTATCTGCTGATAATCAAGCATATCCGAAGTGAGATCCCTGTTTTCGTTACGAAGTTTTTCGTTTTCTTCTTCCAGCGCGGATCGGTCGCTCAGGGATTTCCCGATATTCTTCACTCCGTCCGTAACCCAATTTACGGCTGCCCTGAACGGAGCCGCAACGGTATCGATTATACTGCCGCCGGGCATTGCAGTTTCGCCGACAACAAACAGTATCACGGCAAGTGCCGTAACCGCGGCAAGGACTGCTGCCAATATTTTGAATTTTTTACTGCGGAAAAAGAATCTCAATACCGTTCACCTCCCGTTATTACCGAATACTTTAAGCACAAAAGGCCGCGGATGCGGAAATATGATTACACTATGATTACACTATAATCACCGCTAATCGCGCAGTGTACATTGCACCGAAACATCGGTACTTTCCGCCGTATCGTGCCTCTTTGCAACGCATTTACCGATACTGCCTTCCCCTGCGGAATATATAGGTATCGAATCCGGTTCCGCTTTCAAGTCTTTTGAGGGTGCCCAAAACGGCACAGTCGGTGGGATTATCTGCAAGGGTCGCAACAAGCTCCGTCTCATTTGAGATATATGCCGCAAGTCCCCTCAACTGAGATCCGCCGCCCGTGAGGACAATGCCGTTATCCATTATATCCGAGGCCAACTCGGGCGGAGTCTTTTCAAGGGTGTTTTTAATGGTATCGACAATCTTTTCAAGAGAAGGTCTTATTGCATCCCTTACCTCTCCCGCGGTCAATGTGACCGTCTTGGGAAGTCCGTCATCGACATTTCTGCCTCTTACTTCCATTTTGCCCTCGTTCTCATAGGGAACCGCCGATCCGATCCCGATCTTGATATCCTCGGCAGTTCTTTCGCCTATTGCTATTCTGTGCTTACGGCGGGCATACGCTGTTATGGCGTCGTCAAACTGATCGCCCGCGACTCTGACCGATTGTGCCGTTACGATACCGCCGAGTGAAATTATGGCAACCTCGGTCGTGCCGCCCCCGATATCCACTATCATAAAGCCGGACGGATCGGATATTTCAAGTCCCGCACCCATTGCCGCGGCAACCGGGACTTCTATAAGATCGACCTCTGTCGCGCCCGCCTGCTTTGCGGCATCATAAACGGCACGGCTCTCAACTTCGGTAACACCTGCGGGAATGGTTATAAGGACCCTCGCACGGTTGAAAAACGAGCCTTTTTGCGAGTCCTTTATAAATCTTTTCAGCATTGCCGCCGTAACATCAAAGTCGGCGATAACTCCGTTTTTCAGAGGGCGGACCGCCACTATGGAGCCGGGAGTTCTTCCGATCATTTCCTTTGCGGCTTTTCCGACCGCCTTTACCTCATCGGTTCTGACATCGTATGCCACAACCGACGGTTCACGCATTATTATCCCTTTTTCCTTCACGCACACCGATGTGTTTGCGGTTCCGAGATCTATGCCGATATCTCTTGTGAACAAAGAAACGACCACCTTTTTTGCTTATTAAAAGGGCGCCTGACCCCCGTTATGGGTACACCGCCGCATAATACGATACTATTATAATATATTTTGTTCGGTATCACAACAGTTTTTTTGTAAATTCGGGAAATACGGAAGCCGCCCGTCGGCGCACGCGGGGAGCGTGCGGCGGTGGGCGGCGAGGCGGGTTGCCGAGGGGCGGCGGGTTTGAGGGCAGGCGGTCGGGGTGGGGTCGCGGCGCGCAAGGTGCGCCGCGGCAGGGTGCGTGTCAATTGAAATGAGGGCGAGCGGCGGGGGCGGCGCGCAGGGTGCGCCGCCCCCGCCGTGAGTGCCGACGAGAATTAAGCGTGCATCGGTTTATCCTACCGTCAGGTGAGGAGGCACAAGACCGTCAGCAATAAAAATGACTTTCGATCTCAAGCAGACGGTTATACTTTTCGGTGCGCTCTCCGCGGCAGGGCGCTCCCGTTTTTATAAACGATGCTCCCGTTGCGACCGCAAGGTCGGCTATAAAGGTGTCTCCAGTTTCACCCGAGCGGTGCGACACCACCCGTTTGTAGCAAGCCGATGCCGCCGTCTGCATCACATCAAGTGTTTCGGAAAGCGTACCTATCTGGTTCGGCTTTATCAGAATCGAGTTTCCCGCTCCCTCTCTTATTCCCTTGTTCAGGCGCTCGGTGTCGGTCACGAACAGATCGTCTCCGACCAACATGACCCTGCGTGAAAGTGTCGCGGTAAGCTCTCTCCACCCGGTCCAATCGTTTTGTCCGAGGGGATCCTCGACCGAGCATATCGGGTATTTATCGCACAGTTCGGCGATCCTTCTGCCGAGCGAAGCGGAATCGTACTTCTTTCCGCTTTTCGGAAGCGAATATCCCCCTTCGCTTTCCCATTCGCTTGAAGCGACATCCAATGCGATCCTGACCGAATCGGTGGAATATCCCGCCTTTTCTATTGCACTGCATATGAGTTCTATTGCGGTCTCTTCCGATTCGATATCGGGCGCATAGCCGCCCTCATCGCCCACTCCGGACGAGAGGTTTGCATCTTTAAGGATCTTTCCGAGCGCGTGGTATATTTCAGCTCCGCAGCGCAGCTTTTCGGAGAATCCCTCTACCCCGATCGGGACTATCATAAATTCCTGAAAATCAAGGCCGTTGTTTGAATGAGCTCCTCCGTTGAGAATATTCATCATCGGGACGGGAAGTCGGTTTGCGGCTATTCCGCCGAGGTACCTGAAAAGCTCCTCTCCGGATGACACGGCGGCGGCGCGGGCAACGGCAAGCGACACGGCGAGCATTGCGTTTGCTCCGAGCCGTGACTTATTCTCACTGTTGTCTATTTCGATCATCTTGCGATCGATCTCTCTTTGATTGAATGCGCTTCTTCCCGCTATTGCAGGTGAGATCACGGTATTGACATTTCTCACGGCGCGCAATACTCCCTTGCCGTTATAACGGGACGGATCTCCGTCGCGCAGCTCGGTGGCTTCATATTCGCCCGTCGACGCGCCCGACGGCACGGATGCCGTTCCGACACTGCCGTCCTCCAGGACCACACTTGCCCTCACCGTCGGATTTCCTCTTGAATCGAGTATTTCTATTGCCTCTGCGAATTTTATTGTTCCTTTCATTTTCGTTCCTCCCTTTTTTGTCTGTATATTTTTACCTGCATTGTGCGGCGATATACATTTAAGAACAAAAAGGCGATGTACATTTGAAAACAAAAAGTTGAGCAGTGCGATCGGTTCCTCCTCAGCGGAGGGCGAATCACTGCCTTTCGGGTCAATGCTCGAGTGATTGTTATCTATCGTTGTCTTTTGAATCGACGGTGCCTTTCGTGCCTATGAGTGCAGTTATACATAAACGGGCGCCGAAACCACCGCCGTTTATAAAAAATGGGCCGCCCTTTCCTTTGCGCAAGGTGCAAAGGAAAGGGCGGCGGTATTATATTTTTGTTGCTTTTTCGGCATTTACGCGAGTCCGCCGCCCGTCGGCGCGCTGAATGTGCGCGGCGGTGGGCGGCAGGTTTTACGGCACAATTATGAGAAACAACTCATTCCGCCTTTTCGCGGTACTCTATAT
>CAKRVQ010000083.1 GCA_934408795.1 uncultured Eubacteriales bacterium | reverse complement strand
CGGTAGGACGGTCGAATTTGACGGTTATTTCGTCGCCCTTTATCCAATCAACCATTTCCTTGTGACGGATGTGCTTGCCCTTGAATATGCCGGGAAAACGGGTCAGTGCGACAAGACGCGAAACATGATGAACAACGACCGATGAGAGCATTCCGCTCTTTCTGTCCTGCATCGGGGCGACCATCATCCCGCCGCCGTAATATCTTCCGTTCATTGCGGGAGCCATCCATACCCTGTTATATGTACGGGTGCGCCCGTCAACGGTGACCGTTGCTTTCGGCGGGTCATACTTGAACATCAACAACTTGGCGGCGATCGAGGTATAGTTAATCTTTATCTTGCCCTCCGCCTTTATTTCATCGGCACGCTCGCAGACCGCTCCGTCTATGCCGAAGCCGACATTGTTGATAAACCGCCTTGTCTCACCGTTTACGGTGACGGTCGGCAGCTCTTCGATGTATTCGTTTATCAAAACGGCTTTTTCGCCCTCGGGCACACCGATGTCGTTGAGAAAATCATTTCCCGTTCCGCTGCTCCACAAATATATCGGAAAACGGGGCTTGATACCGTAAATATCATTTGCGAATCGGTTCACCGTTCCGTCGCCGCCGCAGAGGATTATTGTGTCGTCATCTTCGAGGGATTCGGCAAGCGCGCGAACATCCGTCGCCGAAACGTCGACCGTGACCGCATCCTTTCCGGTCTTCTCAATAACGCTCTCCACACCTTCATCGCCCTTGCCGTTGTTGGCAAGACGGTTGTATAAAATATAAGTCATTCCCATATTGTTGCCCCCGATAGTGTTTTTCCGTACGGTAACTCCTCAAATAACCGAACCGCCCGGCTTTCCCCTTATCCGCCGATCATAAAAAATATATGCAGCGGAAGAATCTGCTTTTAAATAACGCCCTCACCCACAACAGGGCATATCTTCGCTTTCACTCGCACCGCGAGTTTCCCCGACATAAAACAAAATAGAAACCGCCTGTTAACAATGGTAAATTTAATCCCTGAAAACAACACCTTAAGAAATTCGAACCCGCTTCGGATTCCGAGCTTCGTGTTTCAATGTTCTCTCAGCCGTCGGCGGCTCTGCCGACGCTTACGGCGTGAGGTTATTATATCACGAAAAAGCAGAGCGCAGCTCTGAAAACGGCTTGCCGTTTGAAATTCGCGAAAATTTCACTTTTTCGGCATTCAATGTTCTCTCAGCCGTCGGCGGCTATGCCGTCGCTCACGGCGTGAGGTTATTATAACACAAGCCAAAGACGAAGTCTTTGAAACGGCGCAGCCGTTCGGAATTCGAACTTGCTTCGGATTCCGAGCTTCGTGTTTCAATGTTCTCTCAGCCGTCGGCGGCTATGCCGTCGCTCACGGCGTGAGGTTATTATAACACATCGCCCCCTCAAGGTCAATCCTTCTTACCCGCCGTTTCCGAAAGGGCACCGGCATAAATCCGTGCCATCCGCGCAGAGAGCGTCATCCGGCTTTTTGCGATACGTTTCCCCGAGATTTTAACCGTGAAACAAAATAGAATAAGGCGGACTGCAGCAAAGAGTCAGCGTCTCTCCTTTTGTAATCGTCTGACTATGATTGCGATGGCTCAACGGGGCGTATCGGATTGCCGATCTGCAGTAGGATCGCCGTTTTCAATCACGACAAACGAATCGTTTTCAACCTTGCAGTCGTCTCCGACATTATATGTTAATTGTCATACTGCAGAACGAAATACCCATGAGCATCAATGTGACAGTCGCGGAATTTGCCCGCAAATCGGGTGTTCCCGTCATGTTTAATCCTGCGCCGTCGACCGAAATACCCACCGAACTCATTTCCTGCCTTACATATATTTCTCCGAATGAGGCCGAGGCGTATGATATGACCGGTATCGTCCCGAAGGATAGAGAAAGCATATTGAGCGCTATTGAGGATATCGGTAATATGGGGGTGCCTTTTGTGCTGATGACCTTGGGAAAGAACGGAGCGGCATATAAAGAAGGTAAGAATATCTATTTTTCACCATGCGTCAGCTGCGGCGCTCCCGTCGACCCCACGGCGGCAGGCGTTCCTACCGAAAACTCTTTGGAGTTTGCAAACTGTGCCGCAGGCATAACAGTGTCGCGAAAGGGTGCCCAGACAAGCCTGCCGAAACTTGCGGAAGTGCTTGACATCATGAAAATAAACGGATACCGCACTGATTACTTTTCTGTTTTGAACGGAGATGACTGATATGAAAACTTTGGAAAACTTCTTGACAATAAGCAAAACCGAGCTTACCGATTTTTTGGAATCGGTGGATGAGATCAGCCTTAATGCAGCGGCGGATCTTATAACCGATGCGAAAAAGAATAACTGCAGACTGCATATAACCGGTATAGGTAAGCCCTCTCATGTTGCAACATATACCGCTTCTTTGATATCATCCACCGGTACACCCGCATATTACCTGCACGGAACAGAGGCGGTTCACGGATCGTGCGGACAATTGATTAAAGGAGATGTGGTCATCTGCATTTCAAACAGCGGAGAAACAGATGAACTGAAAGCAACCGCCGCAGCCATACGAAACAACGGCTGCAAAATCATTGCAGTTACCGGAAACCCGGACTCGTGGCTCGGAAAATACGCCGATGTCTGCCTTTCGGCAGGAGTGCAGCAAGAGGGCGGACCGCTTAACCGCGCTCCGAGAGCATCGATAATTGCCGAGATCCTCATTCTTCAATGCCTGTCCGTGATCCTTCAGGAAAATGCCGACCTGACCCCTGCCGAGTATATAAAACGCCATCCCGGCGGCACTCTCGGACATCTTCGCGATAACGAAAAATAACCCTTTGCATTGCAAAACACGGTACAAAAAATACCGATTACAATGTCCTCTTGCAGATAAGTAAATCCAAACAACTGCTATTGCCGCCGCAGATGATCCTCTCTCCCAAAATCCGATTGCCGCCTCGCAGCAACAAAACCCCGCCGCGGGGAGAATACCGCAGACCCCCTGCCCTTTTCCCAAAATATCTTTTTTCGGGAAACGAAGACCCAAAAGAAAAAGGAGAAAGCGAAGAGAGGAAGGGTAATGGCGGACAAAAAAAAATCCTCATTCTTACGAATGAGGATTTTTTGGTGGAGACGGTGGGGATCGAACCCATGACCTCTTGAATGCCATTCAAGCGCTCTCCCAGCTGAGCTACGCCCCCGTAACAAAAAATATATTAACACAAACGGTGCGGCATTTCAAGTGTTATTTTTCCATAATCCGATTATTTTTTTGCCGCACCGCTTTGTGCGTCCCCTTCGCCGCTCAGCTTCGGGCTTTCGGGAGGGAGTGAAAGCCTTTTTCTTCGCTCCCTGTGATCAGGCATGTATCGGGCGATCAGGTCGTAAAACTTCTTTGAATGGTTATGGTACTTTATATGCGCGAGTTCGTGAAGCACAACATAGTCGATGCATTCCGGCGGATATTCCATAAGCCTCCACGAAAAGCAGACCGAATTCTTGCCGCTGCATGAACCGAACCTTGTCCTCGCGGAGGTTATGCGGATCGCCGTCGGCACAAGACCCGTAACGGCGGAAAAGTGTTCCACCCTTTCGGGTATCGTTTTCTTTGCAGCCGCTTTTAACTCCCGCACCCTTTCGGGGCTCGGCTCCGTGTAGGCGCTCTTCCTCGATTCAATACGCTCAAGAGCTCTTTTGAGCCAGTCCTCATTCGCCGCTGCAAAGTCTGAGACCGTCCTGTCGGGGCACCCGTACGGCGCGCGTATAAAGACCCGCCCGTCCGCCTTAACTTCGATCGCAAGCGTCCTGCGGTCGGAGCGGACAACGGTGATTCCGTCGGCTGCCGTCATAAAAGCTCCTTTATCATTGACTCATAGGGTATTCCCTCATACCCGAGCCGTTTATAAAGCTCGGCGGCACGACCGTTTTCGGGTTCGACCTCAAGCCTTATTCTTGCAAATCCCTCGGACGCCAATCCTTCGGCAAAGGAGAAAACCTCGTGCCCGATACCCTTACCTCTGTATTCGGGGATGATGTATAGTTCCTCAAGCCATAACACCCTGCCGCCCGCTTCCTGGGAATAGGTCACGGCAGTTAAAAGATAGCCTACCTTTCTTTCATCCTGCTCAATAATGTAAACGCTGCCGTATGTATCGTCCGACATCATATAATCGAATGTCACTTCAAGCCGTGAATCGGGTATTTTGTGCATAACGGCATTCGAATCGTAAAAATCCTTCGCCATTGCAAGATATGTATCCCTGTCGGCTGAAAACGCTTTTCTTATCTTCATTTTTTCTTCTTTCCCTCTATTGTTGTCGGCATTTCCCGCTATCCCGATCATTTCGGATCAAAAAAATGAGCGGAAACAAAACGGCGGCGCCTGAAAATTAACAGTTTATACATCTAAAACCGCCCGTGCGGTGTATAATAAAATAACGGTTAAGCTGACGAGACAATGCGGTTTTCTTGAAAACAACGCCCTCGGTGCCGTGCCGTTAGTTAGAGACCTTCAAGACGGAGGAAACAATATGTTCAACAGATTATTTAATTCTATTCGCCGCTTTATGTACGGCAGATACGGTTTCGACCGACTCACCAAATACCTTTTGATCGCTTATTTTGCGGTATGGGTCACGGGAAACATCGTTATAAGACTGTTCCCGCTTCGAACCGTTTATATCGTCTTCAACATCGTTATGCTTCTCCTTATAGGATACGCCTTGTTCCGTACACTTTCAAAAAACATCCCGGCAAGACGCCGCGAATCCGAAGCATTCGAAAGATTTCTGTCTAAGCTCGGCGTTAAGGGCAGAAATAACGGACAAGGCGGATACTATAACGGTTACGGCGGGAATTATTATAACACTTACGGCGACCCTTACGGCAGCAATAACAGAAACTGCTACGCCGAATATCCACCTGCGGGAAGTGCCGAGACCAAACAGAAAAAGGCAAAAAGACCCAAAAAGCCCAAGAATACCAAGGAATACAAATACGCCGTCTGCCCGAATTGCAAAACGGTGCTGCGGCTCAAGCGCCGCAAGGGCTCTCATATTGCCGAGTGCCCAAAATGCGGACACGATGTAAAGGTATTCTCCATCTATTGATCCCTAAATGATCCGAATTCGCCGGGGCAGCAACCCGACCGAAGGCGGCGCCGCAAAGCGCCGGAGGCGCGACAAACGGGCATCGGTACATTTTCGTCTCAGGAAGGTCCGACCTCTTTAATAAAGCGACCTTCCTTTATCACACTTTGCTGCCCGTTTCGCGCCCTTCCAAGGGAGGGCGCGCGGCGCTGCCTTCGGTCGGGTTGCCGCTTAAAGTAGGATAAGCGGCAGGGTTCTGCTCCCGTCATCTTAAATGATCCGATTCAATTCACGGATATATCGCAACTATGCAGCCGTCGGCATTATAAGCCGACGGCTTTTTTTGAAGTATTCCGCAAATCACAACTTTCTGTCGGCTCGGTTCTTCGGTAGGTCTTGTTCTTCGGTCGGTTCGATTCGGCCCTCCGATCGGTTCCGCTCTCCTCGCGGTCGAAAAAGCTTCCGTTTACCCGCTCTTTTCAGCGTGTTCCGCCCGTCGAGGCGGCGTGACGGCCTCATTTTTGCCTGCACCGAATCAAAAGAAAACGATCCGCCGAACCTCCGCTTAAGCC
>CAKRVQ010000082.1 GCA_934408795.1 uncultured Eubacteriales bacterium | reverse complement strand
TACAATTGTGCCGGAGCCAGGCGGCGCGGTGGACTGGCCGCAGATTGCGGAGACATTCGACTGGTTCAGCGCGCTGAAGGGCTGCCCGCAGGATCCCGTGTTCCATTCCGAGGGCGAGGGCAGGCAGACTGTCTGTTATCAGGTTTATCCAGAGCAGGTGTACCGGGCGCAGTATCGTAAATCCGAGCATGGTCGCGGTAAATATGCTTATGACCTCGCTCAGGTTTGACGAGAGCAGGAACTGTATTGCCTTTCTGATATTGGCATATATTTTTCTGCCCTCTTCCACGGCTGAAACGATGGTGGCAAAGTTATCGTCGGCAAGTATCATATCGGCGACATTCTTTGTGACATCGGTACCCGTGATTCCCATTCCGATACCGATATCGGCTGCTTTTATGCTCGGCGCATCGTTTACGCCGTCTCCCGTCATTGCGGTAACGGCTCCTCTGCGCTTCCACGCCTCTACTATACGGACCTTATGCTCGGGCTGCACCCTCGCATAGACACTGTACTTTTCGATAACACGGTCAAGTTCTTCATCCGTAAAGCGATCAAGTTCGGCGCCCATTATTGCCTCATCGGCATTTTTGATTATTCCAAGATCCTTTGCTATCGCAACTGCGGTATCTATATGGTCGCCCGTGATCATCACAACGCGTATGCTTGCTTCCTTACATTCCTCGACGGCGGCTTTGACTTCGGGTCTCACCGGGTCGATCATACCGCACAGTCCTATAAAGATGAGGTCTTTTTCAAGCTTCTCGGAGGTGACGGTTTCGGGAAGCGACGGGTATTCGGCATAAGCTGCCGCAAGGACGCGGAGGGCATTATCCGCCATTTTCTTATTTGCAGCGGCTATTTCCGCGCGTTTATTATCGTCAAGGGGCAGCACGCCGTTTTCTGTCAGCACCGAGCTGCAGCGCTTCAGCAGCTCATCGGGCGCACCCTTTGTATACTGGACGGTTTTGCCTGCAGAGGAATGAAGCGTCGACATCATCTTTCTTCCCGAATCGAACGGTATTTCACCTATTCTCGGGAATTCCTCTTTCAGCTGCGGCTTACGGCTGCCGAGCGAATCCGCATAATTGACAAGTGCGCACTCGGTAGGTTCGCCCACCGCGGTACCCGCTTCCTCATCAAGTTCGGCATCCGAGCAAAGTGCCATTGCCCTTGCGAGCAGCAGTTTATCGGAGGAATACTCATCAACCACGGTCATTTTGTTCTGTGTGAGGGTTCCTGTCTTATCGGAACATATGACCTGTGCGCAGCCGAGGGTCTCGACCGCAGTGAGTTTTCGGATGACTGCATTCCTCTTGCTCATCTTGGTAACGCCTATCGACAAAACGATAGTGACGACCGCAGCGAGTCCTTCGGGTATTGCGGCGACCGCAAGGCTGACCGCGACCATAAAGAAATCCAGAAGTTCGGTAAATGCGGGCATTCCGCCGCCGCGTGAAACGCTTTCGATTATTTCGACGCCGAATATCACGACGCATATACCGAGAACGAGCCATGTCAGTATCTTGGAAAGTCCCGAAAGCTTCTTCTGAAGAGGTGTTTCCTCATCCTTAGCCTTTGTCAGGGCGTCGGCTATCTTACCCATTTCGGTATTCATACCGATATTGCAAACGACTGCGGTGCCGCGTCCGTAGACGGCGGTGCTTCCCATATAGCACATATTTCTGCGGTCGCCGAGCGAGACCTCGTTCCCGTTTCCTATTACGGAGTCGGTCTTTTCGACCGGTACCGATTCACCCGTCAGCGCCGCCTCTTCTATTTTAAGAGAAGCACATTCGATAATACGGCAATCGGCGGGGATCGAATCGCCCGCTTCAAGAAGAATGACATCTCCCGGCACGAGGTCTTCGCTCTTAACCGTGATCTGCTTTCCGTCCCTGAGCACCTTAGATGTTGCGGCGGTCATATTTTTAAGGGCTTCTATCGCCGCCTCGGCTTTGCTTTCCTGAATAACACCGAGAACCGAATTGAGGACCACGACAAACAGTATTATAAACACATCCGCAAACGATTCGCCTTCGCCCGTGGTATTGTTTGCTATCACGGTAGTAACGGCGGACACGACCGCGGCGCCGATGAGTATCAGTATCATCGGGTCACAGAGCTGCTTAAAAAAGCGCTTGACGATTCCGTCCTTTTTGCCTTCGGCGAGCTTGTTTTTGCCGTATTTTTCGGCTCTTTTTTCCGCTTCGGCGGAGGTAAGGCCTTCCGCGCCTGATTGCAAGGTATTCATTACTTCTTGCTTGTCTGACGAGTAGTAGTTCAATTATGACTCCCCTTATTTAAGTTTATACGGTCATTCATACCGCAATGTATCGTCAGCCCGATTTTTCAAACGGCGTGCGGGTGATGTGCAGAGCTGATTTTCGCAGTAAGCGACGGTCGGTGCTCGGTGCGCGGCGGGCAACGGTCAACGGACGACGCCCGAAGCGGGACCGACTGTGCCGACAAGGGCACTTCCCGCAACGCGCCGATGCGAACGACCGTAAGCCGTGCAGCCGTTTTTTCGATCGGGTTTAGTACTGATTTTACCATATTATTGTATTTGTTTCAATATACACTTAGCTTTTACAATGTAAATTTTAAGTAAAGTTGTTTTCACCGTTCGCATCTTACGATTGCGGGACGGGTATGCCGTGGCGTTTTATCGGCACGGCGGGGAGATCGGGTCTTCGGTGTGGCAGGTGCTGCGGGGCAGTGGGCGCTGCGGTGTGGCGAGTGCCGCTCAAGGGCAGGCGCCGCGGCGGGGACAGTCAGTGCGGCAAGGCGGGTACGGCGGAGCGGGTGCTATAGCAGAGGCGGGTACTGAGGAGGTGCGGATCTACAGAGAGCGGGGTTCCTTTGGAGCGGTTTTCACAAGGAAAGGCGGTCTTTCGGGAAGGAGAGATTCTGTTTAGGGGCAGGGTCTTTAGGGGAGGCGGAGCCGCGGGCGACCCGAAGGGTCGCCCCAAAAGCGGCGGCGTCGGCACATTATAATGCGATGTGCCGCAGGTCTGCAAAAAGTCTCTCTTCCTGTCTGCCGCCTGCTTTTACCTGCCGACGCCGCCGCTTTCCGCGCCTTCGGCGCGGGCGGCTCCGCCTCATCTCCCGCCATTCCCGTTTTCTTTCCTTCCGCTTACTTTTCGATTGATAAAGGCGGCTTCGCATCATTGACAAATGATGCGAAGCCGCCTCGTACAAAACATTATTCACCGACCGGTTCAAGGGCATATTTTTCCGAATAGCGTTCAAAGTTTTCTCTGAACACGGCGGGCTTATTGCGCTTGAGATCGTTAAGGTACTCGTGCGTGTCAAACGAATCGACATTGAGTTCGATCATAGCCACCGCGATATTTGAACAGTGGTCGGCTATTCTTTCGAAGTCGGAAAGAAGATCGTTGAACACAAAACCGAGGTTCAAGGTACAGTTTCCCGACTGGACACGATTGATATGGCGCAGCTTTACCTCATCGCAAAGGCGATCGATGACCTCTTCAAGAGGTTCGACGGTAAACGCCGCATCGATGTTTTCGGCATTAAAGGCATTAAACGAAATATCAACTATTTCATCGACCGCATCCCTTATTTTCTTAAGTTCCGCCGATGCGCTTCCCGAAAATTCCAGTTTCTTTTCGTTGATCTCAGCCGCCACATTCGATATATTGACCGCGTGATCGGCAATTCTCTCGACATCGCTTATCGTATGAAGCAGCTTGGATATCTCTATGTTTTCGCCGTGTGAAAGTTCCTGCTGGTTTATCTTTACAAGGTATGAACCGAGCTTATCCTCATATCTGTCGATGGTATACTCTTTATTCTGTATCTTTCTGTAAAGGTCGTCTGTATAATTGTCAAGAAGGTTAAATGCCCTTGACAAATTTTTTCTTGCCTTTCTGATCATGGAAGACATCGCGGTACGGCTCTGTTCTATGGCAAGTGCGGGGTGGATTATGAATCTGTCCTCAAGGCGGTCGATGTCGTCATCGTCTTCCTCATCGTCGGGTGCTTCGCGGAATATTCCCACCACAAGTTTTTCAAGCAGACCTATAAACGGAGTCAGGATGACAACGGTTATAAATCTGAACAGTGTGTTTATAAAGGCGACCGAGACGGCGGTCATTTGCCTGTCCATAAAAGGATAATCCACAAAAGCGCCTATTCCGTAGAAAAGTCCGCCTACGATAACAACGCCCAAAACATCTATAATAAGGTAGATAAACGCGGTTCTTTTTCCGTTTATATTGGTTCCTATCGCCGATATAAGAACGGGAACTGCGGCGCCTATTGCAATTCCCATTATAAGCGGGAGCGCCACGGAAAAGCTTATCTTACCCGTAACGGTAAGCGCCTGAAGTATTCCGACGGTGGCGGAAGCGCTTTGTAAGACACAGGTGATCAGGCATCCGACAAGTATACCGAACAACGGGTTTTGGAATTTGGTAATAAGACTGTCCATCCCGTCGCGGAGCGACGAAACGGAATCGGACATTGCGGTCATACCGAACATAAGAACGGCGAATCCCATAAGAATATCACCGAGGTGATTTTTGACCGGCTTTTTGCAAAACACCTTCAATATAACGCCGGTCACGGCGACGATGCCCGTCAGCGATGCGGATGACAACAGGGTCACCCAACCCGATCCGCCCGAGAGCTCGGAGAGGCACAACACCCAACCGGTAACGCTCGTGCCGAGGATGGCGCCCATTACTATACCGATCGCCTGTTTGACCTTCATCATTCCGCTGTTCACGAAGCCGACGACCATAACGGATGTTGCCGACGACGACTGGATTACCGCGGTGACTCCCGTTCCGAGCAGCACGCCCTTTAATGGAGTGCTTGTCAGCTTATAAAGAATGATCTCAAGCTTACTTCCCGCGACCTTCTTGAGGCCCTCCCCCATTATGTTCATTCCGTAAAGGAAGAGTGCCACGCCGGACAAAAGTGCTATTACATTTTCAATTCCCATTACTTACCCGTATCCTCCGGTTGATCTGTACCCACATTTTTCTATTCCATTCTTATTGAGTTTAACACAACTCGGGCAAAATGTAAAGTATCTTGACCCCGTGACATCGACAAATTCGGAAGCGCGCCCGATTGCGCTATCGTTTTTCGGCTTACGGAGCTTTTTGCGCGGCATTTTGCATAGCTTTACAAAAGCTATCAAGCGGTTATCGGGAGGCGGCACGGTTGCGGTTTCCGATACCGTCACATCTTAGGGGGATCTTTATATAAAAGCCCGGCGGAATACACTGCTTATCCGCAATCATACATATAAAACACAGGCTGAGGAGATGATCGGATATGAAATTCATAGTACTTACAAAAAAGCACATTATAGCTGCCGCGGCGGCACTTGTTGTTACGGTTACCGCCGTGGTCGCATCGGTAGGGGTTTTTGCAAAAACGGATCGCAAGCTGCCGATATATTGCGTTCAGAGCACATCCAAGCAGGTTGCTTTAAGCTTTGATGCCGCATGGGGAAACGATGATACCGAAAAGCTGATAGAGATCTTAGGTCGGTACAATGCAAAAGCCACATTCTTTGTTGTCGGCGGATGGGTGGATAAGTATCCTCAGTCGGTGAAGCAGCTGAACGATGCGGGATTCTCGGTACAGAACCATTCGAACACGCACCCGTATTTAACCAAATGCAGCACCGAGCAG
>CAKRVQ010000081.1 GCA_934408795.1 uncultured Eubacteriales bacterium | reverse complement strand
TCGAAAACGATCAGATTGAGGATCTGACCGATTATTACGACTATTATGCCTCCGATCGCCTCAAAGAAAACATAGAGTACGGCGATAAGATGCTGCTCGATTTCCCGATATATAACGGAAAGCTTTACGGGATCCCCCTTACATCGTCATACGCCGGCGATACCGGATTTATGTGGATACGAACCGACTTGATGAGAAAACTCGGCCTTTCCGCTCCCACGACCTATGAGGAACTGTGCAATTATATAAAAGCTCTGAAAACGAGCGGACTTTGCAAGGATAACAGCTCGGGCTTCTCGTTCCTCGGAGCGGGATCGGTCTCCTTCGATTCTCTCTCGCAGATGTTCGGTGCTTATTACGACTACTTTGTGAAGGACGAGTCGACAGGCAAACTGACATATTCGGGAATCACCGACAATATGAAGAACGCCCTCAAGGCAATGCAGGATATGTTTAAGGCGGGCTTGATCGATTCCGACTGGGCTGCAAAAGGCTCGACCGAGGAAGAAATGATCTCGGTGGGTCAGTACGGTATAGTTTTCGGTCAGTATTTCTATCCGGGACTGCTCTCGGGCAGCCTCTTAAACGACCCCGAGGCGGATTGGGAAGCGTTCCCTCTTCCGAGCCTTGATAAAAACAGTAAATCGGCACCGAAAGGCTCCGACTATGTCAACGGATATGTCGTTGTAAGAAAGGGGTATGAGCACCCCGAGGCACTGCTCAAATCAATGAACCTTTGGGCGGAGCTCTGGACAGACGGCGGAGAATACAACGAGTGGCTGGCAGAGCGTATGACCACCGATCACAAGTCGGTAAAGCTCATCGGCGAATACGCCCTTCCGTATCAGTTTGACGGAGTTATGACATTCAACAATATCGGTAAGGACATCAGGGATGTGCTGGCATCCTCCGACCCCGAGACCGAGATAAACAAATATCCGTTCTCAAAAATGACATTCGGATATATAAACGACTACCTTAAAGACCCCAAGAACACCGCCAATATATCGGGAGAGGGTTGGAAACTGTATAAGATATACACCTCCGCCGCTCCGGTAATGGATAAATATGTCGGCTCATTAAAATTCAACGAGTTCCACGGTATGTTGTCCGAGGATTCGGCGTTCAATAAAGTCTCCCTTGATAAGATGATGGTCGAATGCTATACGAGCATCATTATGGGCGACCCGATCGACTCATTTGACGATTTCGTCAAGGAATGGTATGACGCCGGCGGCAAGTCGATGCTTGATGAGGTCAATAAGTGGTACGAAGGCAGATCGTAAGGCAGGGGATCAAATGAAGGTCAAAAACAACGCTTCGGTCGGGAATCGACTGAAGAGATCGGGACAGTTGTATCTGATAATGATGCCGGCGTTCCTCGCTACGGTTCTGTTCAGTTATGTGCCTATGTACGGCATAGTGCTCGCTTTCCAAAAGTATAACCCCACAAAGAGTATGTTTGATCAACAGTGGGTGGGGCTCAGATATTTCGAAAAGCTTTTCGGAATGGCAGACTTCTATAAAATACTCGGCAACACGCTGATAATAGCCGTTTTGAAGATCGTCACACTGCTGCTCTTTTCGCTTGTACTGGCATTGCTCCTCAATGAGCTGAAGAGCAGAGCACTGAGAAGCGTGACGCAGTCATTGATGATATTTCCGCATTTTCTCTCCTGGATAATTCTCGGAGGACTTGTCAAATCGGTCTTTGCCAAATACGGAATAGTCAATCAGACACTGCTCGCTCTCGGCATGGCGGAACCCATATATTTTATGGGTGACGACAACTGGTTCAGATTTATTCTTATAATAAGCAATCTGTGGCAGGAGGCGGGATTCTCCGCGATACTGTACAGTGCCGCGATATCGGGTGTCGATGTCTCCCTTTATGAGGCGGCAAAGATCGACGGCGCCAACCGACTTCAGCAGACATGGCATATCACGGTAAAAAGCATAATGCCGTTTATAGTGCTTCTGATGATACTTAATATGGGCAACATATTAAACGCCGGATTCGACCAGGTCTATAACCTGTATAACGGTGTGGTAATGAAGTCGGCGGATATCATCGATACATATGTTTACCGCGTCGGAATGATGGGTGCTCAATATTCCTTCGGAACGGCGGTGGGACTGTTCAAGTCGGTTATTTCCTGCATTTTGATAGGTCTGTCCTATTGGATAGCCGGTAAAAAGCTGAAATATCGCGTGTTTTAGGGGAGGCGTGCGATATGATGAGAAATAACAAAATCAAAGACTCGGTATCCTATCGGATATTCAGAGTCGTCAATGCAGTCTTCCTGACTCTGCTTGCGCTGGTCGGAGTGATCCCCTTTGTGCACATCCTCGCGGTGTCCTTCAGCGACGCCGCGTCTACCGCGGCAAATTCGGTGGGCTTGATCCCGATCGGATTTCAATTCGACGCATTCAGAACGGTGCTGACCGATGCCTCCGTGTTCAGAGCCTTCGGTATCACCCTTGTCAGAATGGCGCTCGGAACGGTGTGGAGCATGCTTCTCACCGTGTCGGCAGCCTATCCGCTCTCATTCCCGGATAAGGATTTCTTCGGCAGGCGCTTTTTTGCGGTGTTCTTCTTTATATCAATGCTTTTCAGCGGCGGAATCATCCCTTATTACATTTTGATAAAGGATCTGGGGCTGACAAATACCATATGGGCACTGGTGCTCGGCGGAGTGCCGGTCGGCAATATGATAATCCTGATGAACTTTTTCAGAATGCTTCCGCGCGCAATACTTGAATCGGCTTATCTTGACGGCGCATCTCATTTTCAGGTGCTCTTCAAAATATACCTGCCGATGTCGAAACCCTCAATCGCAACCCTTTCCCTGATGTGCCTTGTCGGACATTGGAATGACTGGTTCGGCGGACTCATCTATATGAAGGATATGGATATGTATCCGCTGCAGACATACATCTACACGGCACTTCAGAAAACAGGTACATACGCCGATGCCGCATCGGGTGCGGCGGGCGCGCCGAGACAGGCGATAAACGCGGCGCTGATCGTTTTGTCGATAATACCGGTCATTATAGTTTTCCCTCTGCTTTCACGGCATATAAAGGAAGGTATGGTGCTGGGAGCGGTAAAAGAGTAGTAAATCATTTCGGACTCTCCCGATCCTCAACCGGCTAAAGCCATAAATACAAACGCTGCGGATCGGCAGGCGCATCTCGTTCTCGGCGCATTCTCTTTCTCGCTGCAGCCCTTCTTTCGCTGCAACTCTCACCCGGCGCAGCCCGACACAATCAGCATAAGACCATCATCACAAAAGCAACACGATGCGAGCAGCACAATACAATGGGAGTAAAATATGAAAATCGAATTAAAAAAAGGCTGGAGCGTAATACAGGATATCCACGAGCTCGGCGAATTCTACGAAATGTATAAAGCCGACTTCGATCCGACGATGTTCGGTCTGCCCAAAATGACCGCAACACCCCCGTGGCAGCCGATCGACCGATTGGAGCACCTGCAGCTCACCCTCGCCGATAACCCGTATTACGGATTCGGACTCAGACAGTTTAATGAGCACCCCTGGTGGTACAGAAATGTTTTCGATATGCCTGAGCGCGGTGAATACGCCGCTCTGACATTCAAGGGCGTTGACTACTTTGCGGATGTGTGGCTCAACGAGGTCTACCTCGGATGCCATGAGGGCTACCAGAACCCGTTTACATTTGAGGTGGGACACCTGCTCCGCGATAAGGATAATCTCCTCGTAGTAAAGGTTCGCGCCCCGTGGGAAAACAATATTATGCCGGGACTCGCCAACGACCGATTCCTCCACCTTATCCGCGATCAGATGAAGGGTACATATGAGCATTCGGATTCCTTCATCCCGCGGGATGTCAACCCGATAGGCATCTGGAACGATGTTACCGTCGAGACCTATGACGGCGTCAGACTTTCCGCCGTGCCCTCGGTCGTCAGCACCCTTAACGACGATATGAGCCGCGCCGAGATAAAAACGGAGTGCGAACTCATCAGCCGCCGCAGCATAAAGGCGGACTACCGTATAAGCATCCGCCTGCTCGGAGAGGCACAGATATGCGACGAGAAGAGCGGAACGGTCGAACTTAAAGAAGGCACGACCGTTATAAAAGAACTGCTCAGCGTGGAAGATCCCAAATTGTGGACCGTGTGGGATTGGGGCTGCCCTTACAGATACACCGTTACGCTTACGGTAAGTGCAGAGGGCAGGGTCCTTGCGGAATCGGTTCAAAACATAGGTATCAGAAAAATTGAACTTGTCCGCAATGAAGAGGAAATGTATTGCCTTCTGAACGGCGAAAAGATATATCTTCGCGGCGCAACATATTTCCCCGATACATACATTTCCGCAAACTCTCCCGCACTTTACAGTCGGGATATAGCAAACGCCAAGACCTGCGGACTCAATACATGGCGCATCCATGTCCATGTCGAAAAGGACTGCTTCTACGATATGTGCGACGCAGCGGGAATACTTTTGGTTCAGGATTCCGACTTTAACTGGACGCATCCTACCGATGAGGAGTGGACGGCACGCGCCTTAAAGATATTCGGAGATACCGTGATAAGACTCAGAAATCATCCGAGCATATTTATGTGGGTGCTTTTGAATGAAGCGCGGCAGGGCAGCTATATGACAGAAAGACCCGGTCCTCAGATGATCGAGCTTATCGAACGGCTTGACCCGCAGCGCCCGTATATCCTCAATTCATGGGACGCAAACGACCCGAAAAGCGGCGACAGCCATAATTACGAAGGCTCACTGCACGGTGCTCATACCCACTATACGAATATTTTCGATTGGAAAGAAAAATTCAATACGGAATTCGGAATGGACGCTCCGCCCGTCTATTCGACCCTGCGCGACGACCCCGAGATAGTAAAGATCTTGGGTAAGGTCAATGACGGCATCGACCTGATCCATGAGTACCAGTACAGATATATAAAATACTTCATCGAGCACTATCGCCTCCATAAGTTCAGCCCCTGCGGAGGACACTATCAGTTTCTGTTTACAGATATCGCCCCCACAAGTCACTTCGGAGTATATGACCGCAGAGGAGTGCCGAAACTCGGACAAAGGGCAATGGCGGAGAGCAATCAACCCATAGCCGTGATAATGGAATCAACGCGGTATGAGCCGGTGTCGATACACCTTGTAAACGACACCTTAAAGCCGCTCGGAAAGGTAAAGATCCGCTGCCTTGTTACCGATGAACTTATGAACGAGGTCTTCCTGTCGGCATATGAGACGGATATTCCGAAAAACTGTAATGTGAAGATCGCCGACCTTGACTTTGCCGTCGATAAGAATAAGGAATACACCGTCCGTCTGACGGTAACAAACCTAAACGGAGAAATAATCACGGAAAACATATACGAAAAGGCATTTAATCATCCCGACCATGTTCCCGGCCACCCCTATCAGATGCACCACGGATTGGCATTGCGCGCCTACTGGGCTTGGTTGGATGATAAAAAATAATAAACTGCAGGGAGGATCAGAAAATGAAAAACAAGGCAAAAAAATACCTGTCGGTCTTTATGGCTGTTGCCGTGCTGGCGGTAATGCTCGTTACCGTGCCCGCAAGCGCCGAGACCGTGAGTAAGTCTCTTACAAAGGAGATAACTCTGGCAGGCGAGGCAAATGTTCCCGGC